>DASRAT010001022.1:0-19269 GCA_035638015.1 Gemmataceae bacterium
TAACCCTCCCCCTAGCACAGGGGGAGGGCAGGGTGATGGAGACCATGTGGGTTTGGTCGCCGGTGGCATCGGTCAAACGCCATTCCTGGCGTACATCCGTGATTTGTTGGGAACACAGGGCTACGGGGGAAAACCCGCACGCCGGCAATGTCAAAAGGTATCACTTTTTTACGGCGTCCGTGCTGCAGAGCTGGCGGCGGGCGTGGACGATTTTCGCGCCGCCGGCGCCGAAGTTCAATTAGCCAGCGACGATGGCAGTGTGGGTTTTCACGGTTTCGTCACGCAACTTCTGGAACAGCAAATCAGCCAAGTTGGTCCGAGTCATTTGGTGGGTTGCGGTCCCGAGCCGATGTTGCATGCGCTGGCCGAGTTGGCCAAAAAATACAAGTTGCAGTGTCACGTGTCGCTGGAAACGCCAATGGCTTGCGGCGTGGGCATTTGCTTCAGTTGCGTGACCAAGATTTGTGTGGAAGGCGGCTGGGATTACCGACGCGTTTGCGTGGACGGGCCGGTATTCGACGCGGCCAATGTCGTTTGGTGACGGCCGGCCTGGACGGCCTGGGAAGGCCGTCTTACGTTTTCACGGCAGAAGCGGATTAATAGCGGAAGATGATGTCAAACCCAATGCGGTAATCCATGAGGTCCTTGTGTACCAGCGGGAACTCCGCAATCAACCCCATTTGCAGCCATTCCGCGAACTTGTAGCGAGCCCCGGCGGCGATCGACACGCTTTGATGTCCAGCCACTCCGCCCGAGCCGAAGTTGGCCAGGTCGCGGCCCTCGAAGCCGAAGAATTGATTTGAATTGCCGTTTTGGGTGTAGCCGAACCAGTTCAGCTCCACCAATGGATAGATCTTGTGCAAGCCCGCCACGTCGTAATCGAGGTGGAAGCTCGAAAAGAAGAAGTCGGAGCGCTGATCGTCGATGCCCACGGAGTAGCCTGTCGTGTTGATGAAGTTGAAGCCGCCAATGGGCGTGGGGATGCCTTGGCCGAAACTGAAGTACGGAACCAGCGCCAGGGTGCCGGTGTTCTGGAAGACGCTGCCGCTGCCGATGGCCATGTCAAAATTAAGGCCGGCGGCCAGCAGAGTCTGCGAGTCTCTACTGCGGATAAATGTAAACTTCGGTCCCAATGAAAACTCGGCCAGCCCAGTGCCGCCACTGACGCCAAAGGCGGTGGTATTGGGATTCATCGTGACGGCGCCGAGCTTGTTGATCCACACCGAGAAAACGTCATTGATCGCCAGGCTGCCTTGCACGCCGTAAAACCAGATGTTGCCGCCGCCGAAGGCATAGTTGGAGCTGGGGACTTTCTGGTAGATGACCAGTGGTTTGACCTCGGTCAAAGAGCGTGGATCGGCGAAGTAAAACGGGTTGGACACGGGCGAGCAGAAGTTGTCGAAGCAGTGGTCGCTCTGCCAGTGATTGTGCGTATCCGCCGGCACAAACACCTGGCCGAATGTGTCAGGGATGCCTGTCTGTTCCCAGAACCCGGGTTGCCTTTTGACTGTTACGGCGCAGTTGTAATTTTCATTGCTGGGGGCGGCGCCAAACGCACCTGGTGGCGGGGGTGGCGGAGGAGGAGGCGCCGAAGTGAAGGGCGAAGGTATCGGGTCGAGCCCCTGAGCGCGGACCACGCGTGTCGGCGTGCTGTCCGTTGATTCCACAGTTACCGGCTTTACGCCAATGTCGCCGCGGCCGTTTTCCTCGGACCAGGCGACCGGGGCACGCAGGGTGACGCCCAAATTGGCGGGCGGAGCGGCAGGCCCCGGCATCCACTGCGGTTGCTGAGCGCCAGCGCGCTGGGCGGCTAGACACATAGCCAAAGCGAGACAGCCCATCCTTAGGCGTTTCATCACGTAGTCTCCGACTTCGGATTTGCCGGGCAATCAATGCTTTCCCGGCTCGTTCATTTTCTTCGGCCAAGCGCCATGATTGGCACTAGCTGGAGAACCCCCACAACCAGCGGCGTGGGCTTTACTAGCATGCGCCACTTGCATAGACGGTAAAGTTTGCCTGGTCGTTCGTGTCGGATTCTTAAACTGGCGAGCTGGTCCATTCCAACAGCCGTTGCTTGAGGTCTTCCTTTGACGGCAGGTAAAGCTGGTATTCCGAGGCGAAGATGTTGGCCTTTTTCGGGAGTGTGATCTTGACCAGAGCCTCGTTCTTCTTCTTGCAAAGAATGATGCCGATGGTGGGATTTTCCTCGGGCTGTTTAAGATCGCGGTCGTAGTGGTTCACATACATCTGCATTTGACCAAGGTCCTGGTGCGTGAGCCTGCCAATCTTGAGGTCGAGCAAGACGTAGCAGCGCAGCAAACGGTTGTAGAAAACGAGATCGACGAAGTAGTGGTCTTCGCCAAAAGTGAAGCGTTTCTGCCGAGCCTCGAAAAGAAAGCCCTTGCCAAGCTCAAGCAGAAAATGCTGAAGCTTGTCGATAATGGCGGTTTCCAGATCGCTTTCGGAGTAAATGGGCCTTTCCTCCAGGCCCAGAAAATCCAGGATGTATGGCTCTTTGAGAATGTCCGCGGGTTGCCGGATTTTGTGGCCTTCTTGCGCAAGTTTGCGAACACGTTTCTTGTCTCGGCTCAATGCGAGTCGCTCGTACAGGCCGGAATCGAATTGACGTTTGATTTCAGTGAGCGACCAGTTTTCCTGATGGGATTCGATCTCATAAAAGCTGCGCTCGCTGGGATCATTGATGCCCAGAAGGAAAACGTAATGGGACCATGACAGGGTGAATTGCCCAGACAGTGTCTGGGCAATTGTGATCAACTGGTTCCGACCTTTTTGCACAGGTGATGTTTTCGCGGGTGAGGGCCGTGGTTGTCCATCGACCGGCAATTGCCCAGACAGTGTCTGGGCAATTGCCGGATGGCGATCCTGATACACCAAAAAGAATCGGCGCATGTATTCCAGATTGCTCTTTGAAAACCCCCTGCCAAATTCCGCCGTCAGCCGGTTGGACAACTCTTTGAGAACATACTCCCCGTATTCAGCTCTTGCAGTCCCGTGTTGTTCATGCTCAACAATCAGCCGGCCAATCTCGAAATTGGTGAGCACCTGCAAAGTGTCAATGTTGGCGGTGGCGGCATGCCGTGCGGACACCACCAGGGCACGCACCTGTTCGACCAGCGGGCGCAGACTGCCGGCCATGGCGTTCCTTCGGCGCGCTGCCACCACGCGTTTGGAGTGTTTTCTCATCGCCAGACCGCCTCCGGGAGAATCGATTCAAGTCACCGTCCCATTGTTAGCTGCCGCACCACCGTTGCCATATCTCCCGGTAGACCGCCTCCACGGTCGGCGTAAAATTCTTGCCGTCGCACAATGGCGAGTTCCCCACGCGCTCGCGCAGCGACGCCCGCATTTCGGCGAGTTTGTCGACGTCCTGCCCCATCCGCATGGCGATTTCCACATATTGCTCCGGCGTTTCGGCAATCCAGTCCGTCAATCCGACCTGAGTCAACACGCTCGAAACCATCCGCCCGGCGTGCCGCGTGCCGCGCAGCGTCACCATTGGCACACCCATCCACAGCGACTCGCAGGTCGTCGTGTGGCCGCTCCAGGGAAAAGTGTCCAGGCTGATGTCGAAGCGGTTGTACATGTCCAGCCAGCTGCTCAGGCCCTTGATGGAGAAGAGCAAATCGAAGCGGGCGGGATCCATGCCGCGCTCCAGAAGTTGCCGGTGGATGCTTTCCCTCGATTTGCCTTGCAAGGAATTGCGGAAAATCACCAGCCGCGCCGACGGCATCGCGCGAAGCAACGCGCACCACAGATCAAGCACCTGGCCGTTAAGGCGGGGCACGTTGTGCATCGAGCCAAAAGTGATATGCCCCGCTTGCTTGGCAGGCAAGGGATTGACGTCAATGGCTCCGCGCGGCGGCTGATAGCAGCAAAACCCATTTGGCAAGCGAATCAGCTCCTCGGTGAACCAGGCAATTTCGCCCGGCGGATCGACAATCGCGTCGGTCAACAAGTAGTCCATGGTTAATAAGCCGGTGGTGCACGGGTAGCCCAGCCACGTGACTTGAACGGGCGCCGGCTTGTGCGTGAACACGCGCAGGCGGCTCTTGGCAGTGTGGCCCGCGAGATCAACCAGAATGTCGATGCGGTCGGCCCGGATCATGTCGGCCATCTGGTAATCGTTAAGTCCATGCGTGCTGCGCCACTGGTGGGCCAAGCTCTTGAGCTGGGCCGTCATCACATCCGGCGCCGACACCTCGGCATAGCAGAAGGATTCCACCTGCTCGGGATTGTGATTAGCCAGGATAGGCTCCAGAAAGTGGCAGACCGGATGCCAACTCAGATCGGGCGAGGCATAACCGATGCGCAAGCGGCGGTTTGGATTGCGGTCGTGATCGGGCGCCGGCCCCATGCGCTCGACCCGGCTATAACGATTGCCCCAATCGCGATGCTCGGCGAACAAGGCCTCGTCAGTGGTCTTGGGATCGTAGTTGAGGTTCAACAGGATATTGCTGAAAGCCGAGGAATAATCGGGCTGCAAGGCCAGGGCTGCGCGGTAACAGGCGGAAGCCTCATCCAAAAAACCTTGCGACTGCAAGATGCCGCCGAGATTGTTATTGGCGTCCGGCAGCTTGGGCTGAATTCGCAAAGCCTCGCGCAGATGCTCCTCGGCTTCATCCAATTTTCCCTGGGGCTGAAGCGCCGTGGCCAGGTTCGAGTGGGCCTCCGCGTAATTTGGCTTGAGCCGCAGCGCTGTGTGAAACTGCTCGATGGCCTCGTCCCGGCGGCCCTGCAAGAGGATTGCAGTCGCCAGATTGTGGTGGGCTTCGGAATAGTCCGGCTTAAGCCTGATTGCCTTGAGGCATAGCTGTTCCGCGTCTTTCAGCTTGCCTTGCTTTTGCCTGGCCACAGCCAGGTTGTTGTAAGGATCGGGAAAATCGGGCAGGAGCCGCATGGCTCGCTCATAGCAGACCGACGCTTCATCCAGTTTGCCCTGGTCGGCAAGGGTGTTGCCAAGGTTGTTGTAGGCCTGGGGCGAATCGGGCTTGATCCGCAGCGCCTCGCGGTTGGCGGCCACCGCTTCGTCGAGGCGTCCGGCCGCCTGGTAAGCCAGACCCAGGTTGGAATGGTAGGCCTCATTCAGCGGCGTCAGCTCAATCGACTTTTTCATGAAGTCGATGGCGATGTCATGCTTGCCGACCTGATAGGCAATAACGCCCAGGAAATGCAGCGCATCGGGCTGCATCGGGTCGGCCTGGAGGATTTGTCGGTAAATCGCCTCCGCCCCCTGCAAATTGCCGGCCTGGTGCAGCCGAATGGCGTTCATCAATGCGTCGCCGATCGTGGCCATGTCATCCCTCGTGTGGTCTGGCGTCATTCCGGAGCAACGGCGGCAACCGCCTGCCGAAAAAATTGCTCTAACTCTCGTATGCCCGCGCTGTTCTCAAATAATACACCATTGGCGGCAAGAATCTTGGACCGAATTGCCTCTCGATATTCTCGATCACCGCCCAATCGCAGTGCCATCGCAATGTAATCTTGCGGACTTTTAGCAACGCAGTCCAGCACGTTCATCTGATGATACAGCGCATAGGTGATGCGGCCGCGGAGCAGGTTCGACGGCAGGGTCACAATGGGTGTTCCCACCGCCATGCCATCATAGCTGGTACTGCCGCCCCCGAACGGCATGGGATCCAACTGCACATCCGCTACCGCCAGCAAATTCAGATAGTCGGAATAGTCCAGCAGGGGATAAAAACGAATGCGGTCCAGGACATCCGGCAGTGACACGGCCAGGCGCTGGCGCAGCAACCGTTCCAAGTGCGGAAACCGCCCCTGACTCAAGATCAGCGTACCACGCGGATCGCCACGCAAGATAGCCCCGAGGTATTTGTCAAACTCGGGGTGGAATTTGTAGATGGTTTGCAGGCAAGCGTAAACATGGTCCTGTGGGGCCAAGCCATAGTGGGCCCTTCCCCTCACCGCTGCCCCTTTCCCCGCGGGGGGAGAGGAGGTCGGGGTGAGGGGCAGCGGCGGCCGGTAGTAGTAAATCGGCAGCGTCTTGAGGCGAACCAAGGTTTCCGTGTAATGCTGATCAGCCTCGGCACTTTCCAGCGCTCCTGTGGAAATGAAGTAATCGATGGTGTCGATCCCGGTGGTGATTGGGTGCCCCAGAGTCACGCATTGTACGGGCGCCAGCCGCGAAAACGCCAGCGTGTACGTCATCGGGTCCATGCCGATGTCGGTGTAAAAAAGCACGTCCAGCTTTTGATCGGCGATCAACTGTCGAGCCGCGCCCAGGTGCCGCGGGACCTCCAGGTAGGCATCGGCGTGGCGCTTGAACAAGTTGGCAATATCATCGTCATGCTTGCCGACAGACAATACGGTCACGCTGAAATCGTTGCGTGATAACTTCTCAACCAGGCCTCGCATCCAGTGGCCGATGGTATGCCTTCTAAAAAAGGCCGACAAGAAACCGACACGGATTTTCCCGGAGACCGTCGCTTGCGGCTTGGCCCGGGGCATGGTCGGTGCATGATATAACTGAGCGACCTCACGCTGAATGTCCCGGTCGCCGAAGCCATGGTAGGCCAAGTAAAACAACGGTTTGGCTTGTTCGTCGGTCAGGTCCATTACGACGTTTTGTTCGCGTAATCGGCGAATTTCGTGGGTCAAGCGCCTCCGCCAATGCTCCAATTCCTGCTGGGATTGAAAGACGACAGGAAGGCACGTCGCCAACGCGATCCGCAGCGGATTGCTTGGCCGCAGCCGCAGTGCCTCCTGCAAGCTGGCCACGGCCTTGTCCGCTTGCCCTTGAATGTGCAGCAAGTCGCCTAGCGAGGCGTGAGAGTCGGCCTTGTCCGGTTGGAGCCGCAAGGCTTGCTCAAAATAGCCGGCGGCCTCTTCAAGATTCCCTTGATCCGCGACCAGCGTGCCCATGTTGTGATAGACCTCGGCACAGTCGGGGTTGTAACGCAGCGCCTGGTGAAAACAAGCCAGGGCCTCTTCGGTTTGTCCCAGCTTGTTCAGAGTGTTGCCCAGGTTGTTGTGGGCTTCGAAATGATGCGGATGGAAGTGCAGCGTTTGTCGGAAATAGTGCGCCGATTCTTCCAGGCGCCCCTGTTTTCCCAAAAGGACTCCCAGACGATTGCCGGCGTCTGCGTGGTCGGGCTGAAGCGTCAGCGCCTTGCCAAAGGCTCCGATGGCTTTGGCGATTTCGCCCTGGTCTTGCAGCGCGATGGCCAATTGGACATGGCCCTCCACAAGCTTGGGCTGTAACTCGACAGCCTGGTGAAGCCGCTTGATCGCTTCTTCCACATGGCCTTGGGCTCGCAATACCATGCCAAGATTCAGCAAAACATCGGGGTGATTTGGGTCGCGCTTCAGCGCTTCTTGAAAACAGTGCCGGGCCTGGTCCAGTTTGCCCTGCTGTTGGTAAATGCTTCCCAGATTGTTGTGGATGGCCCCGAGGCCGGGCCGCAGCAAAAGAGCCTGACGCGCATGCGACTCGGCATCCTCGTGCAAGCCCAAGCGCTGCAGGGCCGTGGCCATGCTGGAGTGCGCTTCCGCGTAATCAGGGCGAAGTTCCAATGCCTTTTGGAACTGCTCCACCGCCTCGGCAGTTTTTCCCAGAACCAAAAAAGCAGTGGCCAGGTTGTGACGAGTGTCAGCGGAGTCCGGGTTCAGCCGCAGAGCCGACCAGAACAGGTCCACCGCTTCGGCCAATCTTCCTTGTTTTTGCCGGACCACAGCCAGGTTGTTGCAGGCGTCGGCTGCTTCGGGTTGGAGGCGCATTGACTGGAGATAACAGGCCGCCGCATCCTCGAGTTTCCCCTGGTTGGCCAGGGCGTTACCCAGGTTATTGTGAGCCTGGGCAGATTCCGGCCGCAGATGGACAGATTGCTGAAAACTGGCTATCGCTTCGTCGAGTCTGCCTGCGGCCTGATAAGCCAGGCCCAGATTGCAATGGAAACCGTCATTGAATGGCGCCAGCGTGACGGATTGTCGCATGAGTTCAATGGCGCTTGACAGGTTGCCGACCTGGTAGGCCACCACTCCCAGACAATGCAGCGCGTCGGCGTGCGCCGGATCGGCTTGAAGGATTTGCCGGTAGATGGCTTCGGCGCGCTGCAATTCGCCGGCCTGATGAAGCCGAACGGCGTTGGCCAGTGCTTCCGCCACAGTGGACATGGAAACCTCTAACTCCGACCACCACTCGCGGCCTTGACCGCCTGGTGAAAGAACTGTTCCAGGTCCCGGATGCCCGCGCTGTTCTCAAATAAGACGCCGTGGGCGGCCAGAATTTTCTGGCGAATCATGTCCCGAAACTGGGCATCAATGCCGAGTCGCAGCGCCATGCTGATGTAATCTTGCGTGTTGCTCGCCACGCAATCCAAGATTTGCATTTGATCATAAAGCGCAAACGTAATACGGCCGCGCAGCATCTTCGAGGGCATGGTGACAATGGGGTTCCCCAGGGCAAACCCGTCATAGCTGGTGTTGCCGCCGCCGAAAGGCAGCGGGTCCAGTTGCACGTCGGCAACCGCCAGCAAATTCAGATACTCAGCATAGCTCAACGGCGGGAAAAAACGAATGCGGTCCAGCACATCCGGCATTGTCGTCGCGAAGCGTTGCCGCAGTTGTAGCTCCAATTGGGCGGATCGTCCCTTGGTCAGAATCAGTTTGCCCTTGGGGTCGCCGCGTAAGATGCCGGCCAGAAGCTCATCGAACTGAGGGTGAAACTTGAACAACGATTGCAAACATGCGTAAACATGGTCCTCATTGGCCAACCCGAAATGGTCCCTGGGTTTGACGTCGGCCGGCAACTTCGGCTTGTAAAAATGGATGGGCAAGTGCTTGAGGCGAATCAATTGCTCCGTGTAATGCTGGTCGGACTCTTCGGTTTCCAGAGCTTCGGTGGAGATGAAGTAATCGACCGTGTCGATTCCGGTGGTGACAGGATGGCCCAAGGTGACGCATTGCACCGGGGCCAGGCGCGAGAAGGCCAGTGTGTAGCTAAAGGGATCCATGCCAATATCGGTGTAAACCAGCACATCGAGTTGCTGGTCAGCAATCAACTGGCGGGCGGCAGGCAAATGGCGCGGGATCTCTACAAAACTGTCAGCGTGCCGCTTGACAAAATCGGCCACATCGTCTTGATGCCTGCCCGAAGACAAAACGACGACGCTGAAGTCGGCGCGTGACAATTGCGCCATCAGGCCGCGCATCCACTGACCGATGGTGTGCTCCTTGAAAAAGGACGACATGAAACCGACGCGGATTTTACCCTGGCCGGTGGGTTGCAAAGTCGGTGGAACACGGGGAGGCGTCGGCGTCCGATACAGACGGGCGGCTTCGCGCTGAAGGTCGCGGTCATTATGACCCTGATAGGTGAGATAGAACAAAGGCAACGCTGGCTCGTCGGTGATGTCAACTTGGACATGCCGTTCACGCAATTGTCGCACCTCGTCCGTGAAGCGCCGGCGCCAAGACTCCACATCTGCCGCGGATTGGTAAAGGACCGGCAGGCATGTTGCCAGGCTGACGCGGAAGCGGTCGCTGGCACGGCAGCGCAGCGCTTGTTTCAAACTGGCGATGGCGTCGTCCGCCATGCCCTGATCGCGGAGCACGCCGGCCAAGCCCGCGTGGGCGTCCGCCTCGGCCGGTTTGAACCGCAAGGCTTGTCGATAACAATCGGCGGCCTGTGCGAGATGTCCTTGATTGGCGAGCAAGCTGCCGAGATTGTTATGGGCCTCGGCGCAGTCCGGTTTGAGCCTTAGCGCCCGCCGGAAACAAGCGGCGGCGTCTTCAAATTGGGCTTGCGTGACATATGTGTTGCCGAGGTTGTTGTGGACCTCCACGGACTCCGGATGCAGACGCGCCAACTCTTCCAGGCAAAGCGCGGCTTCCCGCAATCGCCCATGTTTTTGCAACAGTAGACCCAGCCGATTGCCGGCGTCGACATGGTCGGGCTTGAGAACAACAGCCTGGCGATAGGCATTTTCCGCTTCCTCGGCCTGGCCGTTTTCCTCCAAGCCGATGCCGAGTTGCAGGTAAGCGTCCGAGAACTGCGGCCGCAGCCGCACGGCATGACGAAAACAGGCGACCGCTTCGTTCAGCTTACCTTGATGGCGCAGTGTAATACCCAGGTTCAGATGCCCGTCCGCCAGGTTGGGATCGAGGCGGAGCGCCTCTTGAAAGCATGCCTGGGCCTGTTCGAGCTGGCCTTGCTCCCGGAGACTGCTGCCCAAATTGTTGTGGGCCTGGGCCGAGTTGGGGGTTAGCGACAATGCCCGCCGATGGCTGGCGGTCGCTTCGTCCAGCCGGCCCAGTCGGCGTAACGCCACTCCCAGATTGGTGTGGGCATTGGCATGACCCGGATGAAGCCGCACGGCCTGTTGAAAATGAGTCAAAGCCTTGTCGGGCTGATTTTGCTCCAACAAGACATTGCCCAAGTTGTTATGGGCTTGCACGAAATCGGCCTTGAGCAGCAAGGCCTGTTGATAGCTCGCGGCCGCTTCGGCCCACTGGCCAAGCTTCTGGAATGCCAGACCGAGATTGTAATGAGCCTCGGCAGATGACGGCATGAGGCGGACACTTTGGCGAAAGCTGGCCAGGGCATCGTCCAACTGCTGAAGGGCGATTTGAGCCAAACCCAAGGTGGCATAAAACCGGCCGTCGGCGGGGGTGACCGCCAAGGCCGCCTGGACATGGTGAATGGCTGCCGAGGCGTTGCCTGCCTGAAACGCGATCACTCCCAACATGTGCAGAGTTTCGGCGTGGCGTGGCTCGATTTGCAGGGCTTGCAGATAGAGTTGCTCGGCCTGCTGGAACGCCCCCGCTTGATGATAGCGGCGTGCTGTCGCCAACGTTTCCGCGATCGTGGCCATGCGAACTGTTTCACGAAAAGGGGGGACGGCACGGCTGCACAGCCGTGGCGTTTGATCTTAATGATAGCACGTTGGCGCCAGACCGCCTTTGCCAATTAGCCCCGGGTGGACGTCTGGTGCTTTATCAATGCTTAGATGAAGGGGGAAAAAAGGGAACTGGCTAGGAACCAAAAACAATTGGCTCCGCCCCAGCTTCAACATCCCCAAGCCAGTATGGAATGCCGTTTTTTTGGTCCTGCACGAAGTTACTATACATCACCGAGAATTCATACGGACCCAGACAATCGCGGTTGGCATCATGGATACCACCGAAGGGGTCAACCCATGCAAAGCGCAATCCACTTCCGCCTGGCGAAACCAACACATGCAAAAAAATGGCGTCAGACTGTCGTCCAGCCAACGAAATGTCCTCGGCTTCAATGAACGTATGCTGTTTGCTCACGCCGCCGTTGAAAACATCAGGTCCCTTTTTGTCTTTCAAGCGCAGGTAGAGCTTGTCCTTCAACGCGAGCCAGCATGGATTGTCGGTTGTATTACTGATCTCAAGCTTCACCACAAAATGGCTCCCTTTACCCTTCTTCAGGCTGACATTGCGAGGAACAACGAGCTTGAAAGTCAACCCTTTCATTTTTACAACGTGGCATTTTTCGATTAACACGGCGGCCCTTTGCCGGGCCCCCTCAGAACCGTTTTTTGCCACTTGGCGTAAAGCAGGCAGTGCTGGAGGGCCAATTTCAGCAAGCTTGCTCAACGCTTCCTCGCGTACCTTGAAGCTCGAATTATCCAGCTGCGCAATCAGCTTTTTGATCTCAGCTTCAGAAACGGGTGGCGTTTTCGGCGATTGAGGCGCGAAGGTAAAAGGTGTCCAAGCCGCAAGTGCCAACCCGGCCAGAGCGGAAATGAGCATCGGAGCTTTGAATGGCATGTCACCAACCTCCGTCAATTCGACCATTAGTCAGTTTCGCTGGGATTGGCCAGCATAGAAAAGGGGGCTGGCACGGCTGCACAGCTGTGGCGTTTGATTTTAATGATAGCACATTGGAGCCAGACCGCCTTTGCCATTTAGCCCCGGGCGGACGTCTTGGCACTCAAAACTGCCATTGCGTCTCCCACCGCCATTTGTTATCGCCGCTCTCCCAAGGCGGAGCATCGCCTGGCCGCCGCACTTCCGCGCTCTCCCGCGTTGCGCTGGTCCTTTGGACCCGCCGCGTTTTTCAATCCCCTGGAGGAAATGAATGATGTTGATCCGCAAAGGGCTTGCCCTGGGCATGATGGTTGCCGTCACCGGATTGGTGGTATTTGGCCACACTGCCTTGTCGCAAGGCAGTCCCCAGATTTTCTGGGGCCGGAGCGTGGCCAACAAACAAGAGCAGCAGCAACCACGCGTCGAGGTCGTCTTTTGCCTCGACACCACCGGCAGCATGAACGGCCTGATCGACGGCGCCAAGCAAAAGATCTGGTCGATGTGCAACAAGATCGCCGGCGGCCAACCGCGGCCCCAGGTGAAAGTCGGCCTGGTCGCTTATCGCGATCGCGGAGACGAGTATGTCACCAAGACCTTCGATCTGAGCGAAGACCTTGACGAGGTTCATAGCCATCTGCTGCGTTTCGAGGCGGCCGGCGGCGGCGATGAACCGGAAAGCGTCAACGAGGCCCTGTTCGTGGCGCTGAACAACATCAGTTGGAGCCAGGAATCGAATGTCCTGCGCATCATTTATCTGGTCGGCGATGCGCCGCCGCACATGGATTATCCCAACGACATCACCTACAAGACAACCTGCAAGCGGGCCTGCGACAAGGGCATCATCATCAACACGATCCAGTGCGGCAACATTCAAGCGACGACGCCGTTCTGGAGGGAGATCGCCGAAAAGTCCCAGGGCCGCTTTGTGCAAATCGCTCAGGACGGCGGTGTGATCACGGTTTGCACGCCTTACGACCAGCGCCTGGCGGCGATCAACGGGCAACTGGCCCAGTCCAGTGTTTGCTACGGCGACGCGCCGACTCAGGCGCAAGCGGCGGCCAAGGCCCAAATTGCGGCAATGCCCATGGCGGTTCCGAGTGCGCCAACAATTACAAGTGGAAGTGGCACATACACTCTTACAGCGCCGCTTGGCAATCCGCCCGCTCCGGAGTGTGTCACCGCTGCCGCCGATCGCGCCGGCTACAACGCCAAGGTCGGCCAGGTCGGCGCTTGGGACCTGATTGACAACATCAAGGCGGGCAATGTCAAACTGGAAACCTTAAAAACCGAAGAGTTGCCCGAGCCGATGCAAAAGATGACCCTGGCTGAGCGCAAAGCCCACTTGGCCAAGGTCGAAGGCGAACGCTCCAAGTTGCAAGCGGAAGCTCTCGATTTGGACCGCAAGCGCTCGGACTACCTCAACGCGGAAATGAACAAAAACGGCGCTCAAGCGGGCTTTGATGCCCAGGTTATGGAAATGCTGCGCGAGCAGGCCAAGAGCGTGAATATCAGGTATTAAAATAGGTCAATAACCGAACGCGGCCCTTGCCTCCCGGCAAGGTCCGCGTTTTTTTTTGGGACGGAAAGTACGCCATTTTTTGCTGGCATTGCACCACACGGGCTGTAATTCTATAGGCATGAATTTCCCACCGAACCTACCTCTTGCGGAAGCAACCTAATGAACCTCAAAACACAAATCACTCCGTTAGCGATGCTGTTGGCCCTGGCCCTGGGCATCATCTCCCTGGCGACTGGCTCGACCGCCTTGGGTCAGGGCAAGGATCCCGCCAAAGACATTCTGGCAGACGGCAACGTCAAGATTGGGCCGACCTATACAGCTGCTCCCGAAACGAAGGTTCGCAACGACGTGCCCAAAGGCAAGATGACATCCTTCACAATGGATCGCAAGGACAGCAAGTTTTTCCCGATAGACCCCAAACTCAAGAACAACCCCACACGGAAGGTGTCGGTGTATGTTCCCAACCAATATGTGCCGGGAACGGAGGCCGCGTTCGCAGTCATTCAGGATGCGAGCTACATCAAAGTGCTGCCGACCATCCTGGACAACATGATCCATGATAAACGGCTGCCTGTTATCATTCCGATTTTCGTGGCCAATGGCGGCTCCGACTCCAAAGGCAGCGAGCGCGGGCTGGAGTATGACACGCTTTCCGGGAAATACGCCGAGTTTATCGAGGCGGAAGTGTTGCCCGAGGTCGAAAAGCAGGCTGGCGTCAAGCTGACCAAGGATCCGGAGGGCCGCAGCACGATGGGCGGCAGCTCGGGCGGCCTGTGTGCGTTCACCATGGCCTGGTATCACCCCGAATGGTATCACCGTGTGCTCATCTACTCGGGAACCTTTGTGAACACGCAATCGCCGGTGAACCCCCAGACACCGCACGGCGGCTGGGAGTATCACGAAAACATCATCCCCAAGAGCGAGAAAAAGCCGATCCGCATTTGGCTGGAAGTCGGCGAGAATGACAACGGCGCCAAATCGCCCGCGAGTGGTTTCCGCAACTGGGTGATCGCCAACAACAACATGGCCGACGTGCTCAAGGCCAAGGGTTATCACTACCGCTATGTCTTCGCGCTAAACGCCGGACATACCGCTGGCAATGTGACCAACCAAACGCTGCCGGAAGCCCTTCTCTACGTATGGCAAGGATATCCGATCGCGGCGGCAAAGAAGAAGTGATCGGAACAAGGTGCGGTGGCTCTACTGGCCCGCTTGGACCCAGAACGATTGCGCGCCTTGATTGACGGCGTTTTGTCTTGCCATTCTTCCCCCTGCGAGGATAATCCTGCATGAGTCACCCACATTCGAGGGAACACCCATGCGCCTCTTCAATGGCCCAAGTCCCGCCGGCATGGCCGGTGTCGTGGCGTCGCTGACACTCCTTTTGACAGTGGCATTCGCCTCCGCGGAAGTCCACGCGCCAGCGCCCGACACGGCACCGACTGCCGACATTCAACCGCCACCCGGAAAAGAAGAAAAGGGTTGGCTCCCCGCCTTCCCCGGCGCCGAAGGCTTTGGCGCCAAGGCAACTGGCGGCCGCGGCGGCCAGGTCTACGAAGTCACCAACCTCAACGACGCCGGCCCCGGCTCGCTTCGTGACGCCGTCAGCAAGGGCAATCGCACCATTGTCTTCCGGGTCGCCGGCACCATTGAGCTCAAGAAGAAAATCGTCGTCAATCAACCCAACATTACCATTGCCGGTCAAACCGCTCCCGGCGACGGCATTTGCCTCAAGAATTACACCTTCGCCGTGCAGTCCAAGAACGTGATCGTACGTTATCTGCGCAGCCGCCTGGGCGACCTCAGTCGGGCCGAAGACGACTCGATGGGCGTCTTGAACGGCGCCAGCAATGTCATCTTCGACCATTGTTCGGCAAGTTGGTCACTTGACGAATGCATGTCCTGCTCCGGCAACGAAACCGATGTGACGCTGCAATGGTGCATCATCGCCGAGCCGCTTAACAAGAGTTTCCACGCCAAAGGCGCCCACGGCTACGGTTCGCTCATGCGTTCCAATGGCAAGGTCACCTTGCACCACAATCTGTGGGCCCACTGCGACGCCCGCAACCCCCGCCTCGGCGACAACTACGGCAAAGGCCCGTTCCCCACCTTCGATGTTCGAAACAACGTCATGTACGACTACGGCGCCCAGTGCTCCGGGCTGACGCAGGGGATTCTGAAAGTCAACTACGTCGCCAATTACATTAAGCCGGGCCCTAGCAGCCGGGCCAAAACACCCATTCACGTCGGCGAGCCGTCCGACCTTCAGTTTTACATCAAGGACAATATCTTCGAAGGCAACGAAAAACAAACGGCCAATAACGACCTGTTCTTCGACGCGATGGAACTCAAGGGCAAGAAGCAGGTGACGATTGTCAAGAATCCCTATGATGTGCCGCCCGTGCGAACCGAGTCGGCGAAGGAGGCCTACGAATCAGTGCTGGCCTTTGCCGGCGCTTCGAGCATTCGCGATGCGGTTGACAAGCGCATCATCGATCACGTGCGCAAACGCACTGGAAAGATCATCGACTCGCAAACGGAAGTCGGCGGCTGGCCCGAGTTGAAACCGGCGCCCGCCCCGCTCGACAGCGACCACGACGGCATCCCCGACGAATGGGAAATCAAGCACGGGCTCAATCCCAAGGATCCGTCCGATGCCAACATCGCCAAGGAAAAAGGCGGCTACACCAATCTGGAACATTATCTCAACGGCACGGACCCCAATGCGAAGATCGACTATCGCGATCCAAAAAATAATGTGAACCCGCTGCACACGCCCACGGCCCAAAAACCAAAAGACAAGAAAACGTCGGACCTGCCAAAGCCCGACATCATCGTCGCCACCGACGGTAGCGGCAATTTCAAAACCGTGCAAGCGGCCGTCAATTCCATTCCCAAAGGCAACAAAGAACGGGTCGTGATCTTCCTCAAGGACGGCGTTTACAAGGAAAAAATCAAGGTCGATCAGTCCTTCATCACGATCCGTGGCGAAAGCCGCAAGGGCACGCGCATGGAATTCCCCATCATCCGGGATGACTTCACCAAAAAATCGGACAACATTGGTGCTGCCGTGATGAACATCAACGGCAGCGATTTCGTCGTCGAAAACATGACCGTCATTAACACCGCCGGCGTCGTCGGCCCACACTCCTTCACCATCTACGGCCGCGGCGACAAAACCGTCATCGTCGATTGCGATTTCCTGAGCGAAGGCGCCGACACCGTGTCGTTATGGCTGCACGCCAGCGGCCGCTATTATCACACTCGCTGCCATTTCCGCGGCGCCGTCGATTTCATGTGCCCGCGCGGCTGGTGCTACATCTCCGACAGCACCTTCTTCGAGACCAACAAATCGGCCGCCACCTGGCACGACGGCTCCAAGGACAAGGACATGAAGTTCGTCATGCGCAACTGCAAATTCGACGGCGTCAAAGGCTGGTATCTGGCCAGACACCACCACGACGCCCAGTTTTATTTCCTCGATTGCCATTTCTCGGCCTCGATGATCGACCGTCCCATCAAGCGTGTGATCTATCCGCTCGACGGCAGCCCGCCCGGCACCGCCGACAAAAAGAAAAACGCCGACCATGACAAAACCAACCTCTGGGGCGAACGCAACTACTTCTGGAACTGCCATCGCGACGGCGGAGATTATGCGTGGTTCAAGGACAATCTTGCGACGGCGCCCAAAGCGCCGGCCGCCACTGACATCACCGCAAAGTGGACTTTCGACGGCAAATGGGACCCGGAGAATCGCAACGGCCCCACAGTCAAAACCGTGTCGCAACCGGGCGGCCGAATCGAGTTGACCTTCAGCGAAAGTGTAACGGTGAAGGGCAAGCCGCGTTTGGTGTTGGCAGACAAGAGCTTCGCCGATTACGTGTCCGGCAGCGGTTCCAAGCTGCTGATTTTTAAGGTTGCCGCGGACAACCAGGCCAAGGCCAACGCCATCGATCCCAATGGCGGGGCGATCTTCGCGACGGAAGCGGCGGCGGTGATGCGGCCGGTGGATGTGACACTGCTGCATGAGAGTCCATGACTTGTCGACTGATTGCATGACGATGCAGCAACCAACCACACAGGACGCTATAATGGCTAAGTAACTCAATAATGAGGTGATTCCATGTCCTTGAACGTAACCCTCGACATGCCCGCCGATTTAGAGGAGAAACTGCGCCGCGAAACCGCCAACCTCGATGGCGACGTCAAAGAAGCCTACGCCTTGGAGCTTTTTCGTCGTCAAAAACTTAGCCATTTCGAGTTGTCCCGATTGCTGGGGCTGGACCGATTCGAAACCGATGCCTGGCTCATGCGTCACAAGGTTTTCGATGGGTCGCCGACCTTGGCCGACCTGGAAGCTGATCGCGAGACCTTCCGGGGCTTGCCCGTCGAGAGCCGCTGACTATTGTGAGTTGACTTCGCCTGCCTCTGGCTTCGTAGATGGGCCGATTGGCAATGAGACTTCCCGATCCCGCTCTTTGGCAAGCATTTGAAGACGGCCACCGGTTCATGACGGCGGACGGTGAAATCGTGACAACCACAACGTTGGACGCCGGAGCGCTGGTGCTTCCAACGGGCCAGATCGTGGCCTGCGACCCAATTCTGGACCCTTGGGTGAAACCATTTTCCGTCACTGTGCCTCCCGATTCTTATCAGGTTTTGCTGTCATTAATTCAAGACGACGTAGCGCTTGTCATGGTTCTGTTTGGTGAAGGCACGCCGATGCGGTGGAAGGCAACAACCCCCAAGTCGTTTGGAGTAGACAGCGCAACTGGTTGCTTAATGGACCACAAGGTTTCCCGTCTTCTCCACAGGAAAGCGGATGCGGACAAATACGAGAAATACGCTCATCGGTTTCAGAACGCTTTGGACGAACACGATGGGTTGTGGGGCAACTTTTGCGTAGATTCCAGCTCGGGAGCTAATGTCGTGCTTTATCATACGTGGGGTGGCGACGGCGCGTTTCCGTCTTTCTTTGGCTACAATTCGGACGGTGAATTGATTTGCTTAGTAATCGACATGTTTTTGGAACAGGACCATGTCGTTGGTTCTGCGCCTTAACGGACCGAACGAGGAATGCGAATGTCCCATTTCTGTGCTCCCATAATCATGTCGATTGCCGCAATTTCGACGTCACTTCCAGCTCAACAGCCGTTCCCCATCCCGACCATCCTCAAATCCGCCCCCGCCCCCGACTGGAACGCCAAATTCGCCAACACCGAAGGCTGGATCGGCGGCGACGTGGTCGCCTCCGTCGCCCTAAGCCCCAAACGCATCCTCTGGCTTTTCGGCGACACTCTTCTCGGCACCGTGAAAGAGGCCAAACGCCCCGGCGCCAAAATGGTAAACAACACCCTCGGCATCATGGACGGCCTCGGCAAAGACGCCACCATTCGCTTCGTTGCCGGCAAAGCAAAAGATAACAGCCCGGCGGCGTTCCTCATTCCCGGCGACGGCAAAGGCTGGTTCTGGCCCCAATCGGGCATCCGCGTCGGCGACCGCCTGTTCATTTTTCTCCCGCAAATCGAAAAAACCAAAGATTCGGGCGTGTTCGGCTTCAAACTCGTGGCCCAGTGGCTGGCGATTGTCGAGAATCCCGACGCTGAGCCGGAAAAGTGGCAAGTGAAGCAGCACAAAATCCCGTTCGGAGAGTTCAAGCCGCACCGTGAGCGCTCCTGGGGTTCGGCGGCGCTGGAGGAAAATGGCCACGTTTACGTCTTCGGCTACGATCACGACCGCGGCAAAAAAGGCAGCACACGCAAGCTGATTGTGGCGCGAGCGCCCGTCAAGCAATTCGACGATTTTACGGCCTGGCGTTTCTTCACATCAAAAGGCTGGTGCGACAAGCCGGCGGATTCTGCACCGTTGGCCGATGGTTTGGCGACCGAGTTCACCGTCGGCCGCTTGCCGGGCGGCAAGGGTTTTGTCACCGT
>DASRAT010001023.1:0-7939 GCA_035638015.1 Gemmataceae bacterium
TTCGCAGCACGGCCTGTCGCCGGCGCAGATTCTCGCCGCGATTCCTTTGCTTATACCCAGCACGCTCCCGTATACAATTCCCGCCACGACGCTTTTCGCCACCTGCGTGGTTTACGGCCGCCTGGCCCATGACAACGAAATTCTGGCCATCAAGGCGAGCGGCGTCAACATCATGCGCATCGTTTGGCCCGGCACCTTGTTGGGCATCGGCATGACGCTGGTGACGATCACGCTGTACTACGACCTGATTCCCACGACGCATTACATCATGCGTTCCATGGTCCTCAAGGACATCGAGGAGTTCCTGTACAGCGTGCTCAAACGCGAAAAACACATCGATTATCCCAAAATGGGCTACTCGATGAAGGTCAAGGAAGTGCGCGGGCACACGCTGATTGACGCGCTCTTTGTGCGGAAGGACCTCAAATCGGGAAGCGATGATGTAACGGCTCGCGCCGCCGAGGCCGAACTGACAGTCGATATGCAGCACGAACCGCCTCAACTCTTGATTCACATGAAGCAGTGCTGGGTCACCTCGGGTCCGGACGGCAACGGCTATTTGAAAGACAAGGTCTGGCCTGTCGATCTGCCGCCGGATTTCAACAAAACGACGCGCAAGTTCCGGGCCAGTGACATGACCTGGGATGAATTGCTGGAATACCGCGAAGACTTGAAGGTTCAAAAAGAGAAGGTCGACGCGGAACTAGCCTTAATGGTGTCGCTGGATAAAAGCCGGGGCGCGCCGGACCCGAATTTGGCTCCGCACATTACCAATCTCCGTTATTCCAGCCGGTCCAAGCTTGGCGAAATGCTCGGCGTGGAAACGGAAATGCTGATGCGGCCGGCCCTGGCATGCGGTTGCCTGTGTTTCGTGCTCGTGGGTTGCCCCATCGGCATCTGGTTCAGCAAAAGCGACTACCTGAGCGCGTTCATTACGTGCTTTTTGCCGATTGTGTTTCTCTATTACCCCTTGCTGCTATGCGGATCCAACCTCGCCAAGGGGGGCAAGTTCCCTGGGGTTCTTTGCGTGTGGTGCGCCAACACCATCATGGCGGTGGTGGCCGTGCCGCTTTACAGGAAGCTATTGAAAAACTAAACGCGCAGTGGAACGAGCGGCAGGGTTTATCCCCGCCGGGACAAGCCCGGCGGCTCGTCATCATCTGCCCATTATTTTTTCCGCCGCACTACGCGCCGCACAGGCAAATCGTGCTCGTCTTGAATGTCGCCGACGATTTCCTCCAACACATCTTCCAAGGTCACCAGTCCCAGGATTTTGCCTTCGTCATCGCGTACGAGCGCCATCGGCCGGTGCGCCCTGCGGAATAGTCGCAGCGCGTTAGCCACACTTTCGTCGGGCTTGAGGAACAGCGCCGGGTACAAGGCGTCCTCCAGCACAGCCACGCCGCGGAGCGAGAACAGGTAATAAAGCTCCTTGGTGTTGACGACGCCGACGATGTTGTCGATTTGGCCTTCGTAGACGGGCAGCCGTGTGTGAGCGTCGCGGCGGACTTCTTCGAGCATTTTGTCCTCAGGACATGTCAGCTCGAGGGCGGCCATCTTTTCGCGCGGCACCATGCAATCGCGGACGGTCTTGTTCGACAAACGAAACACGTTTTGGACGATGTCCGCCTGCTCGGCATCGAGAATGCCCGCTTCCTCGGTGTCTTCGATGAGCAAAGTCAGCTCTTCGACGGAATGGACCATCTGCTTCCCCGAGGCCGGTTCGCGGCCAATGAGGCGCAAAAAGAAGTTGGCGGTGCCATAGATCAGCACGACGAATGGCCTGGTAAGACTGATGAAAACCTGAAACGGCCTGGCGACCCAGAGTGCGGTATGGTCGGGCGCTTGCAAGGCCAGCGACTTGGGAATCAACTCGCCGAACACGACATGCAGAAAAGTCAACAGGCAGAACGCCAGGACGCTGGCGACGGAATGTTTGGCGGCCTCGCTCCAAACACCAGGCAAGCCGTTGAACAACGGCTCCAGGAGATGGGCCAGGGCGGGCTCACTGAATACTCCCAGGCCAATGCTCGCCAAGGTGATGCCGAGTTGCGTGGCGGCGATGGTCCGGTCGAGCCGCCGTGTCACCGCGGCCACATGGGACGCGCCCGCCACGCCCTGTGCCACCAGTTCTTCGATGCGCGTCCGCCGCACCGCCACCATGGCGAACTCGGCGGCGACGAAAAAGCCGTTCAATAACACGAGGACAGGAAAGCTAAGCAACCCCAGCGCGCTGAGCTGCCAGGGCATGTCAGATTCGGCGGCTAGCAACACTAGCGCCATTATGGGGCCGCCTCCAAGAGTGGCGTTGGCGTGATGACGAGCCGCCGGGCTTGTCCCGGCGGGGATGAACCCCGCCGCTCGTTTGTTGATTGCGCCGCCTAGATTAGCATAGGAACAATGCCGTTTGCGGCTTAGCGTGGAATCATCCCCGGCGGCAAACGATCGAGCGTTGCGGAAAAGAACCGGGCCTCACAAAACTTGGCGCTAAGGTCATATTTGTTGTCGAAAATCATGTCGCGCGGATAGATGGCGTTGGCGAAATGAATCTTGGGATCGAAAAGTCCCGCCACGGTGTCCCCGGCCACCACCAGCTCCGAACAGAGCCAGCGATTGCGGTCCACCTTGGTGGCGCCGAACAAGGCGCACTGAATCGGATTGCGGCAGCGGACCGGCGTCGCTTGCAACAACAGCCGCCAGAAGGCGTAGTGCTTGTGGTCCTGCTTCAAGGCCCAATCGGTCAACGCCGCGCATTTCTCCGGCGACAACGGCTCCCGGACCTGACGAATCCAGACATCGCCCTCAAACCCCTGCAACCGTGAAGGCAACGCCAGGATGCGCACCCACATGGTGTCGTCCGGACCCGATTCGATGATCGCCGGCGTGCCGTCGGGCAAGGCGATCACTAACCCCGAATGAAACGGCGGGCCGGAACCGACGAACTTGTAGCCCACTTCCCAGTTTTTGTTGTGATCGTCAAAAAAGACGAGATCTCCTGGCTGGGGAACGTAACGGTAAGCGCGCGGCAGCATCTGACCATCAGGGCCAGGTTCGTATCTGAAGATGTATGAGCCTAATTGCTGGTTGGGAACCTGGCCGCACATCAGGCAGGCCACAACGGCGATGGCACTGAGCGAGTGGGACATGAAGCCTGCTCTCCTTCGTCTTCCTTGACGATCTGATGCGCAACTCCTTTTGCGCATGTTCTGCAGATTCCATCGGTGTGGCTGGAGCCGGTAATGCAGTGAAAACGGGAAGCAAGGGCAATTGACGGGGCAGGGGTAAAGGAACGATTGGCAGGGTTTTCGCAGGTTGCCAAGGTTTCCACGCCCACGTAGCACAGGCGGCACGCCTGTTATGGACAAGTCAAACAGGCGAGCCGCCTGTGCTACGGGAAACTTCATGTTCAACCGTGTGCCATATAATCTCCCAACATGGACAGCGAATCAATTTTGTTGCGCTTCGACGCCGGCACGCTGCTTTTAACCGGCGGCGCTGCGGAGCAACTGGCCGCATTGCCCGGCAGCCAATTCGATGCGCGGACCAAAACCTACCGCGCGGAAGCGCGGCATTACCGAGCCATCGTCGAACGGCTCCGGCAAACGTCCACGCCCTACAGCGACGAAGCCCGCACGTTTCAGCCCACGTCCTGGCCGTTGCGTACCACCCGCGTGCCGTTTCCGCATCAGACCGAGGCTCTGGAAGTGTGGCGCAAACAAGGCAGCCGCGGCGTCGTGGTATTGCCAACCGGCACCGGCAAAACTTTTCTGGCAATTCTCGCCATCCACCACACGGGCCGCCCGGCCCTGGTGGTGACACCGACCATCGACCTGTTGAACCAATGGTACACGGAGCTGGTCACCGCCTTTGGCGAACCGGTGGGTTTGCTGGGTGGCGGTTACTTCGATTTTCAGCCGCTAACGGTAACGACCTATGACTCGGCCTTCATCCACCTGGAGCGCTGGGGCAATCGTTACGGCCTGTTGGTTTTCGACGAATGCCACCATTTGCCTGGCCCGAGTTACATGATGTCGGCAATTGGCAGCCTGGCGCCGTTTCGGCTCGGTCTTACCGCGACGCCGGAGCGGGCGGACGGCCAAGAAGGGTTGTTGCCGGAGTTGATTGGCCCCATTGTGTACCGCCGCGAAATCAAGGAACTTGCCGGTGACTTCCTGGCGGAATACCGCGTGGAACGGCTGCTGGTGAATCTGTCGCCCCAGGAGCAAGAGCGTTACCAAAAAGCGCGCGAGCATTTCCGCGGTTTTGTCGATCAGCACGGCATTCGTTTCGGCACGCCGCTGGGTTGGCGGCGTTTCATTCAGGCCACATCGCGCTCCGCCGAGGGGCGAGCTGCGTTTCAAGCTTATCGGGAACAAAAGCGCCTGGCACTGGCCGCCCCGGCGAAACTGGAAGTGCTGGATCGCCTACTCGACAAGCACAGGCATGACCGGGTATTGATATTCACCTACGACAATGCGACGGTTTATCAGATCGCCCGCAAGCATTTGGTGCCGGCGATCACGCATCAGACCAAGGCCAAGGAACGCCATCAAATCCTGGAGCGCTTCCACAGCGGCGCGTATCCGGTGGTGGTGACCAGCCAGGTGTTGAATGAAGGCGTGGACGTGCCGGCGGCGAACGTTGGCATCATCCTGTCCGGCAGCGGCAGCGTCCGCGAGCATGTGCAACGGTTGGGCAGGTTGTTGCGGAAACAGCCCGACAAACAGGCGCTGTTGTATGAAGTGGTGGCGGGCGGCACTGCGGAGGAGTTCACCAGCGAACGGCGGAGGCAGCATGGGGCTTATCAGTAGCCACGCGCAGTCTTGTGGTTCCCTGGTTTCATAAAGCTCGGTCTTCGGGTTGGATCATCCCACACAGTGTCCACAGTTCGTGGAGGCGCCGACGGAGCCAGCGGCGAATCTTCCCAATCCTCGTAATGATAAGATAACCGCTATCCGCTGTGACGGCGTACTTGTCCAACAAACCAGCGCGACCAAGAACTGGCGGCAAATCAGGCAATGGCCGCTTGCTTTCTGGGTCCACGGCCGATTCCGTGAAATCGCAAGGCCAGTTGTGTTCTTTGCCGGCGATGACAACGTGTATGCGGTCACGGAATTTTTGAATCCTGCCGGTTATGCCTCGCGCTGTGCCTGGCCGTGTTCGCGCGAAGGCAATTGCTTCCCTATCGGCCAGACTGATGGGAATCGCGGTGGCATCAGCTTGGGTGTCCACTCTGAATTTTATTTCGGCGCAGGAGCCAAAGCGATCACGAACCCGCAGCCGGACCACGGGTGTGGGACAGTATTCCCCGTCACTTGTTCTCGGTTCGAGGGCAAGCCTAATCTTCATGAGGAAACGGGGTGAGGATTTCGCTCTGTTGATCGAAAAGCCGCGTAGGAGAGTCAATGATTGCACGCCGCCGCTCTTCTCCAGTCAACCCGGAGAGTTGCTGGTCGAAAGCGGGGTCCTTGAGATCGTCAGCGACAGCCACAACAACAAGTCCTTCGCCGGTGCGCAGATAGGCAATCCATTTGCCTCCGTAATAGTGCTGTAGCTTCATCCTCTCTTCCACTTCCCTGCGGTTTTTGGTTTTCCATAAGGAAAGGCGGGTGCAAAACCGCTCAGCTTCCGCTGCAACCTCCGGCGGGATCGGCAAATGCTGGACACATTGGCGTAATGGCTTGCCGTCCGTTTGGTTGGGGGCCGCCATTGCTGGGGTCGTCAATGAACATTGCTGGTCGGACTGACTGGGCAATGTCCCTCGCAATCGGTCGTATTGCTCTACGGTAAGAAGTACGTAGCGCAGTTGCGTTGAAGGGTCTACCACATCAATTGGCTTGCTGCTGGCGGGTTGTAGCACTTGCCGTTGTTGTTCGGTGAGTTCGAGGATCATTATTGGTTACATCCGCAAGTGACACACCATTGCTTGCGCCAAGAACTTTTGCCATTATATCACAATGCTCACCGGCAAACTGGTCCGCGTCCGCTACTCCCGCAACAAAGTCGTGCCCATCTGGCTCGACACTGCGGAGCCGCAATGGCTCGACGCAGCCGAGCAATTATTGACCATCTTCCGTGACCACTCCGGCCGCACCCACGGCGAACTGGACGAATTGGTGGACGAAGAATTCGGCGATTTGCCCGACCAGCTTATCTATCGCGGCCTGGCCAAGCTGCTGGAAGACCGCTGCGAATTCGAGGTCGAATCGGCGTTGCCGCCGGATCAAATCCGGGAGGCGGTTTTTCGCGCCGGGGCAGTGCAGCGCTTGGCATTGAATGACGCCGAGGCGCGGCCCGTCTTCGACCGCGCGGCCGTGTTGGCTCAAGTGGCCGCGACCTTGAGCCTCACCAGCGGGCAGGTCGAACAGGGTCTTTTCGCCGATCTCAAAAGCGGCCAACGCCTGATACGATTTGACGACATCACGCCCTCGCGCCTCCTGGAACGCTACAACGTCGCGCTGGCTCAAGCCGTGCTGCTGCGGGCCAGCGGCGTCGAGATTGCCATCCGTGGCGAAAAGCCGGCCAAGTATCGGCAGCTTTTGCGCCTGGTGAAGTTCCACCGGCTTGTTTGCGACCTCCACCGCGGTGGGCCTGATGAATATGTGCTGAAACTCGACGGTCCCTTGAGCTTGTTCTCGGCGACGCAAAAATATGGCTTGCAATTGGCCCTCTTCCTGCCCGCAGTGCTGCGCTGCCAGGAATTCGAGCTGACCGCCGAGTTGCGCTGGGGGCCGCAGCGCAATCCGAAAGTGTTCACGCTGTCGTCAGAAGACGGCCTGGTGGCGCACGATGCCGACCGTGGTGTTTATGTGCCGCCGGAACTGGCGATGTTCGTTGAGCTGTTTCGCAAGAAAATTGCCGACTGGGAAATCTCCGAAGAAACCGAGCTATTGCCGCTCGGCCAGGGCTTTTGGGTTCCTGATTTTCGGTTGGTGCACAAAGCCAGCGGCAAAATCGTTTACCTCGATGTGCTCGGTTTTTGGCGACGCTCACATGCCGAGAAGCACCTGGAAAACCTGCGCCAACATGCGCGGCAGCCCTTTGTGCTGGCGGTGTCCGAGCAGTTGCACGTCGATGACGAGGAACTGCAAGCGCTGCCCGCGGGAATTCACCGTTTTAGGCAAATGCCGTTGCCGGACGAAGTGGTTAAACTGGCGGAACAAGCATTGAAATAGCAGTGCAACTGTCAACTGGACGCCGCTGACTGTAGAATAGCAGCGGGTTTTCAATGTGTCCCTGGCGGAGGACGGTATTGTCATGCGGAAAGTTTCAGTATTGGCCCTGGCTGTATTCGCCTTCTGGACGGCAGACGCGCGAGCCATCGAAATAAAAAATGTACGCGGCACCTATGGCCCATTCGGCGCCACGCGGCCCGCCAACAAGATGTTGCCTGGCGACATTTATATGTTGTGCTTCGACATCACCGACCTGGCGATTGATGCCAAAAGCGGGCTCGCCAAATACGAAATCACCCTGGAGGTGTTCGACCCCAAGGGCAAGCAAGTGGTCAAGGACCAAAGCAAGAAGGGCGTCGTCGTCGCTCTCGGCGGCAACACGGTGCCCGAGTCTGTCCAGTTGCTGCTGGGCGTCGACCAGGCGCCCGGCAAATACAAGGCAATCGTCACAATCCAGGATCCGGACACCAAAAAATCCAAGCAGGTGCTGCACGAGCTGGAATTGGTGGCCCAGGATTTCGGTTTCATCCATGTGTCCGCCCCCGCCGTGGGCTTGACGGGCCAGGATTACATGGTGGAGTATTCGCTGGTGGGCATGACACGCGACGCCAACAAGATCCCCAAGATTACCGTGACCCTGACAATCCTGGACGCCGCCGGCAAGCCGACCCTGGCGGAACCGAGCATCAGCAAATTCCCCGAGGATCTGCCGGCGGAACTGCGGCCCAATGTGCCCAAGCAGGAAGTGGCCCGGTTGGGTTCGC
>DASRAT010001024.1:0-6315 GCA_035638015.1 Gemmataceae bacterium
GGTATTGACAGCGGCAAAACCTACTGTCGCTATTTGCGGCAAAACCTCGTGTCGCGTGACAGGCCCGCCTGTAACGATTAATCAAACAGGCGACCCACCCGTGCCTCGGTGCTCCTTCGACCGCGTCTAGTTTAAGGGACATTGACGCCACCATATGGCGATGGTGCAAGCTTGGTGGCTTTAGTTTTGCTCGCCTCGTTTTCCTTGCGAAGCTTCTCTGCCCGTTCGGCGCTGGTCACGAGCACCACGTTGCCGACGCTCACCCAAGCCAGGTCTCCAAATTCCGTCATCAACCGCAGCGCGGTTTCCAGCGTCACATCCTCCAGTTTCAAATCCATTTTAGCTTTGGCTTTTTCCGCCTGGCGTGGATCAATGATCAAGTTGATGCCGGTTTCGTCGGCCACTTTCTTCAAGGCATCGGCCAGCGTCTGACCCTTGATGTCGACGTTGATGCTTTGCCGCAATTGCCGTAGATGGCCTCGTTCCTCGGTCGTGACTACTACGGTGTCGCCCACGATCACGAAGGTGAGATTGTGGTTGTTGAGGTTGTTATGCTCATTGATCAGATTCTGCAAGGCGGTCCGAGCCTTGCCATTGCTGATTTTCACCACCGTGCCGGGAGCACCCTTCTCGACGGGCGCAGAAGGAAAACCGGGAGTGCCGGGAATAGGGTTGCCGCCAGGAAAGCCAAAGGCCCCCAACGCGCCATAGAGGCCGCCGCCTCCCACTCCGGCGTACTGCAAAATTTGCTGCGTAGCGTAATAGTCAAAGATGATCTTGATCTTCGTTTTTTGACTGAGATGGTCCAGTGCGTCGTTTAAGCTGTTTCCCTCAAAATCGAGCGTGACTTTCTGCTCGAGCGCCTTGCGTATGGCAGGCGGATTGTCGGGAACGTCTTTCGAATCTTGGGCACGGGCGTCGTTGCCGAGCATGGCCGAAGCCAGCATGGCAGCAAGATACGGCATGAGGCCGCGGGTGGAGAAGAAGTGCATGCGTCGAACTCCTCGGATAGATGTGAACCTCCGCGATGGAAATGCGCGGAAAAGCCTGGACGCTGAGAGGTAAGCTTAGCCAGCCCCATGTTGCGCTGCAAGAGACAACCAACCCATTACATCGACGACCCCCGCGGCGGATCGTCACTGTAGGTATGCATGCCGCGCGCCATGACCCAATCCGGCAGCCATTGGGTGAGCTTCATCAATAACACGATAGGCAAGGGAAAATTGCAGTATTTGCGGCGCCGCCGCAAAGCCTTGACAATGCGGCGAGCCGCCGCCTCGGCTTCCATCACAAAAGGCATTTTGAACTCAAACGGATCGGTCATCGGCGTTTTGACGAAGCCGGGATTGATGCTCGTCACCGCGATGTTATGCCGCCGAAGCTGGATGCGCAACCCTTCCATGTAAACATTGACGGCCGCCTTGCTGGCGCAATAGGCCGATTCGCCAGGCAGCCCTTTGTAAGACGCCATGCTTGACACCGCGGCGATGTGTCCCCGGCCACGCTGGATCATTTCCGCCAACACGCCTTCAATGGAATAAATAACCCCAAAAACGTTGACTTGAAACATCCGCTCGATTTGGTCCATGTTCATGGGCGGCAGCAGCGTTGGCGCACCCACCCCGGCGTTGGCGATCAACAGGTCGATGGGGCCAAGCTGTTGCCGAATGCTCTGGACCGCTTGCAACACCTCTTCACGCCTGGTCACATCGGCCGCGGCCAATGCGGCGGTTCCCCCGCCCTGGCGAATTTCCGCCGCCAGGGCTTCCAGCTTATCGAGTCGCCTGGCGATCAAGCCAACCTTGGCCCCTTGCCGGGCAAGCTCCTTGGCCAACTCCCAACCGATGCCGCTGGAAGCGCCGGTAATAACGGCAACCTGGTCCTTGAAGGTCATGGATTCTCCCGCTGGTATGCCCCGCAACGTGGCATACTTGCCAATAGCGCTGGGCGCCATGCCCACGGCTTTTCGTGGACATGCTTTCCGCAAAACATGCCCACGCAAAGCTGTGGGCATGGCACCCGAAAACGGTTTCCTTGTTTCGGTGTGGACTCCACAATGGCTGCGTTACAATTGGTATAGAACGCAACGCCGCCCGAATCGGCAACCCACGCCCGGAAGGCACTGCCCATGAACTTCGCCCGTCTTGCCACAGGCTTCGTCGGTTTCGCCGTGCTGGTGCTTTGCGGCTCGGCAGCCGTGCCAAGGCAGCAACCCGCGCCGCAGCCGGCCAAGCTCAAGATAGCGGTTCGCTACCATATTCCCTCCCCGCGCGATGAACATGTCGTGCGTTACAAGGCGATGGTCGACCATCTCGACAAGATCGGTTTTGAGTTCGACCCCAAGCTGAAACCGTTTCCCAATACCGATTATGAGGACCGCGGCAAAAACGTCCTGACAGGATTCATCGCCTCCGACAAGGCATTGCAATGCCTGGCCAATCAGAGTGTGGCGTCGATCCTGCTGATGCCGCCTGATTACAAGATACCCGAGGAGCCGGGCCAACCCGTGCGTGTGCGTTTAGAACTGGCCGGCGGTTTGCCCGAAGCCCGGCAACTGGTGCTTGCCAACCAGGTCAAGGTGCTGCTCGCGCAACTCTATTTCAAGGAAAGCGTCGGCTACGACGATCGTGGCTACAGCGGCAAACCGCACACTCGCATTGTCGGCCAGATCCCGGCCGACCAGCTTTTGACCTTGCTCAAGGATTTGCGGACTCAGCCGAGCGGCTGGCTGGAGCCGCTCATCGACCCACTGACGCTGCCGTCTCCCGTGAGTCAACGGCCGCCAATTATCGTGACCGAGGTTGTGCCAGAGCCATCGCCGGCACTCGAAATCCCGCCGCCGGCCAAGCGCGGCCAGGATTATCTCGACAAAATCACGCCCGAGCTGTGGTCCATGGTCGTCAGCAAGGAAGACGACACCAAGATTGTGCGGGCCGAGATTATTCTGTCTTATGTTCCTGCCCCCGGCGATGAGAGCTACCGCACCGCGCTGCTCAGGGAAGCGCCAAGCCTGCTCATCGAAGGACGGCTAGGCCCAGTGGTAACCGGCTTGCTGCGCGTCAACCAATCCGGCGGCCTGGCGGGCTTGTCGCAGGTGTCGGTGATTCGCCTGGCACGCACAGCAATGGTGCAAATCAATCCCGCGATCAGCTTCGCTGGCGATAACGCCAAAGCCCTCAAGCAAACCGGCCTTGAACAACTGCACCAACGCAATCTCAAGGGCCAGGGCGCCCGCATCGCCATCGTCGACAGCGATTTCCGGGCTTATGAGAAACTTATCAACGACGGCAAATTGCCCAAGACGACTCGCCTGGTCGATTTGACGACGGCCTTCAACTTCGATCTTTACCCTGACCCGCAACTGCAGGACGACAAGGTCATCGGTCACGGCACGCATTGTGCCCTGGCCGCCGCCCTGGCCGCTCCTGAAGCGGAACTGACGCTCATTCGCATTGACCCGGCGTCGCTACTCCAATTGCAATTTGTTGCCAAGGTCATCAACGGCGACTTGCCCTGGGACGATCATATTGCCCGACGCCTGGATGAGCTAAAAGGCACAGCCCAGGCACTCGCCGCTCGCCGTGACGAGGTGGCACGGGATCGCAACGCCATCCTGGACAATTTCGATGACGACAGCGAGCTCAAGCGCAAATACGAGCTGCTTGGCCCCGCCGTCCGCGGTTGGCTGTTCACGCCACGCGAATGGCTTTACCTCCGCCTCGCCGAGCTGGAACGTGACCGGGCCCGCTATGACCAGCTCGAAACGCGGTTTCAAAAGTTCTACACGAGTCTCAAGGAACTCAAGGGCATCCAAATTGTCTGCACATCGCTGGTGTGGAACGACGGCTATCCCCTTGGCGGCGGCAGCCCTCTGAGCAAATGGTTCGAGGACACACCCGGCCGCAAGGCGCTGTGGTTCGTGTCTGCCGGCAACACGCGCGGTCAGAGCTGGACCGGGCCGTTCCGCGACGCCAACGCCGATGGCGTCATGGAATTCGCGCCCCCGTCTCACAAGCTGCCGCCCGAAACCTGGACGCCGGAGTTGAATTTCCTGGGCTGGCAACCGCATGAAGCTGACGGCTCGCTCGATTTACCTGAAGGCGCCAAGATCCGCATCACCGCTCAGTGGCAAGAACCACATGATCCGTCCTATTTCTGGAACCCTGTAGAACGCGACTATTACTTGAAGCCGCTGGCCGACCTGTCTCTCATCGTGCTGCGCCAACGTGACCCCAGCGGCAAAATCCTGCCAGCGGACGATTGCGAGGTTGTGGCCCGCTCACCTGTCCCGGCGTTTCGCATCGAGAATCACCCCAGCGGATCGGTCTATGAACAAGTGGTGGAATTCACAGTGATAAAGGCCGGCCGCTATGCCCTGCGCGTTGAGCGGCAACTGCCATCGCGTTGGGAATTGGCACTCGACCCGGCCACGGACAGGCCGATCCTGGTTGAAAAGCAGAATTTGGCCGCCACGGGAATTCGCCCACTGGACGTGCCCAACTTGCCCGCACTGGAAACGCAATGGGAGTGCCGGCCGCGCATTTTTGTTGGAGTTATTGACCCCGTCATGTCCGCCAAAGGCCGGGTTGTCTTCCGCGATTTCTGGACCACGGACGGCAGCATACCAATCTTGGCGGACACCCGTTCACTAATCGCAGTCGGAGCGGCCAATTTCGACGACAAGCCGCGGCCTTACTCGGCGTCGGGAACGCCCGGAACGCTTTGGAACTTCGTAAAACCCAATGTTTTAACCTACGACGGATTGGCCTTGACCCCTCCCGGCAGCGGCAGCGCTTACGGAACGAGTCTGGCCACGCCGTTCGCTGCGGGCACTGCGGCAACATTGCTAGCCGCCGGACAGCGGCCACAGCTGTTGGAAGCGCAATTGCAAAAAATGTGTAATGTTCTATTTCGCTTAGCAAAGTGACGCCCCTGTCCACATTCGCAGCGCCAACATTTGCCCAACCCCAACTTCCGTGCTAGGCTTCCAATGGTATGGTGCGCAAGCCCCTCAAAATGGGCCGGAGATGAGCTTCGTGCCTGGAAAGTCGCCATGATGCCACACGCAATCCTTGCCGACATAACAACTTCACCCTGGTTGGGCGTAAGCTTTGTCGTGCCCGTGGCCGTCGGCCTGGCGGCGGGATTGGGCGTCGTGGGCTTCATTCATTTCATTTGGCGCCCACGCCGGGCGGCCGCTCTGGCAGCGCCCAAAGAAGAACAGCCATCGGATCCCTTCATCCACGGCAGCCAGATGGAGCAACGCAAATCCTTTCGTCGCATCGGCAATCCCATCGGCGTGTTGATCATCGATCAATCCAGGCCCGGCGAGCCGATGAAAGGACAAGTCATCAACCGTTCCGTTGGCGGCCTGTGCATCCTGATGGACCGGCCGATTGAGGCCGACACACCGCTAACGGTGCGTCCCACCAATGCGCCACACATCGCACCCTGGGTTGCCGTCGTGGCCAAAAACTCCCGCGAAGGCGAGATGGGCATCGAGGTGGGTTGCCAGTTCGTCAAAACGCCGCCCTGGCCGGTTTTGATGATGTTTGGATGAGACACATCTACGCGCGGCACTGCGGGCCGCGGCTTAACCTTGCTATAATGGCCGCATGAGCCTACCGCTCGCCGCCAATGAACGGTTTTCCTTGCCCATGTGGCAGGAACGCTTCGCCGCGCCCATGGCCCCGATCACCGGCGCCGACATGCGCCAGCGCGGCTGGAATTACGTCGATGTGGTTTTCGTGACCGGCGACGCCTACGTCGATCATCCCAGCTTCGCCATGGCGATATTGACGCGCGTTCTGGAGACGGCCGGCTTTCGTGTGGCGGTGCTGAGCCAACCCGATTGGCATTCCTGCGACCCGTGGCGGCAATTTGGCCGGCCGCGGCTGTTCTTCGCGATCAGCGCCGGCAACATGGACTCGATGATCAACCATTACACTGCCAACAAGAAAGTCCGTAACGACGACGCCTATTCACCGGGCGGCCGCATCGGTTTGCGGCCTGACAGAGCGACCTTGCCTTATTGCCACCGCGCCCGCGAAGCCTTTCCGGGTGTGCCCGTGATCGCGGGCGGCGTCGAGGCATCCCTGCGGCGGCTTGCCCATTACGATTACTGGAGCGACACCGTCCGCCGTTCAATCTTGCTCGATTGCAAGGCCGATCTGCTCGTCTATGGCATGGGTGAAAAACCGATCGTTGAACTCGCCCAAAGGCTCGCCAAGGGCCAGAGCGTCCGCGATTTGCGTGACATGCGCGGCATAGCCTTTGCTCTGGGCGCCAGCGAAAGCCAAACATTGCCGGAAAACA
>DASRAT010001025.1:0-6308 GCA_035638015.1 Gemmataceae bacterium
AGAGCGGCAGGGCGCTGCCCCGGCCGTGGTGCAGGATCTTCGCCGCGTCATGGATAACCGCGACATCCACGCGGTCACCATCGCCACGCCGAATCACTGGCATTGCCTGGCGGCCATTTGGGCCATGCAAGCGGGCAAGCATGTGTACGTCGAAAAGCCGCTCAGCCACAACATTTGGGAAGGCCGCCGCTGCGTCGAGGTGGCTCGCGCTACCAACAAGATGTGCCAGGTCGGCATGCAGACGCGCAGCAGCCCCGGTGTGCGGGACGCGATTCAATTCATCCGCGAAGGCGGCATTGGCCAGGTGCGCGTCGCCCGTGGCCTGTGCTACAAACCGCGCGGCAGCATCGGCCGCGGCAACGGCACTGTCCCCGGCACTTGCGATTACAACCTGTGGTGCGGCCCGGCGCCCCAGCGGCCACTCAATCGGCAACGCCTGCACTACGACTGGCATTGGCAATGGGATTTCGGCAACGGCGACATTGGCAATCAAGGCCCGCACCAGCTGGATGTCGCCCGCTGGGCGCTGGGAAAAAACGAGTTGCCTCGGGCCGTGCAAAGCGTCGGCGGCCGGTTTAGCTATACCGACGACGGCGAGACGGCCAACACCCAAGTCGCCTGGTTCGACTACGGCGAGCAACAACTCATCTTCGAAGTGCGCGGCTTGACCACGCCCCGTTTGCGCGGCATCGACATCGGCGCGATCATTTATGGGACCACTGGTTATGCGGTAATTACCCAGCCGGCGACCGCCCGCGTCTATGATCTGGACGGCAACCTCACGCGCACCTTCAATGCCCCTGAAACACACTTTGCCAACTGGATCAGCGCCATTCGCAGCGGTCGCCGGGAAGACTTGCATGCCGATGTGCTGGAAGGGCACCTCAGCGCCTCTTTGGCTCACCTGGCCAACATCAGTTATCGTCTCGGCACGGCACGGCCATTTGAGCCGCGCCAGAACATTTTCGGCGACAGTGCCAACGCCCAGAACACAATGGTGCTGATGGAAGAGCATCTGGCCGCGAACAATGTGAACCTTGCCAATACGAATCTCATGGTTGGACGGCGCTTGACGGTGGATCCGACCAATGAGAATTTCCCGCAGGAAAACGCGGCAACAAACGCTATGTTGACTCGGGAGTATCGGACAGGGTTTGTGGTGCCAGCTTCTTGAGCAGACATGATGAACCAGTTGATACCTCATCCAGGGACAGAAGCTGCGGTCCCCGACCACTTGACTGTGGACCAGCGTGTCGCGCTATGGGCGGATTTGCTGGACGCCAACGAAGCGCTGCTGCTGGCGGGATTGCGGCGGAAGATAGGTCCGGAGGGGGATCTGCGTGAAGCTTACCGGATTTGGTACGCTGGCCAGATGGAAGAGCACGACCGCATGATGCGGCGCCAGGCAGAGAATTTGCACCGGCGGGGGGTGTGTCATGGCCGCTAATGTAGTGCTGGCGGCACTGAAACACGTTTGGGCCACCCTCGAATCCACTGGCTGTCAGCGTGCGTTAATGGGTGGCCTCTCCCTGTCGATCTGGAGACATTTCCGCAGCACTCATGATGTCGACTTGTTGATTGACCCCAGACCTGTGGGTGTCGACGCAATGCTCGAAGCGCTGGGCAAAGCGGGCATTCGGACCAAACATCAACCACCCGTTGTCGATCTCGGCTCGGTTCGCATCCTTCAGCTGCTTTATGAGCCCAAGGACGCTTTTCTGGAAATCCAAATCGACCTTCTGCTGGCAGAGTCGCCATTCCATCGCGAGGCCCTCGTGCGGCGCGTGCCAGTGCGACTTGCGGACGTTGACCTCGAACTTTCGACGTTGAGCTGCGAAGACATCCTCATCCTGAAGATGACCGCAGGGCGAATCATAGACCGGGCCGATGCCGCTGCCCTGCTGCGGCTCAATCGTGCCGAATTGGACCAGGCCTATCTGCTCAAATGGGTGGTACAGCTTAAGCTAGGCATTGAATGGGCGGAGATTTGGAATGAGGCGTTTCCGGGAGAACCTGTTCCCGGGACTTCCTGAGAGCGCAACGCTGGGCAGGATGCCCTGGACAGTCAAGAAAATTAGATGCGTCCACTTTTGACTTTCTCGGGAAAGTGAACCGTCTGAGCGAAGCAAAAAGTTTTCACCAGGGAGCATTGTCCATGGGGCGTTTGGTACTGTTCGGCGCCATCAACCTGGCATTGTTGGCGCTGGCCGGAATGACGAGTCACGCCATTGCTCAGAGCAAGGCAGGCGAAAACGGCTGGGTCCAGCTTTTCAATGGCAAGGATTTGACCGGCTGGAAGACACATCCCGACTTTCCTGGCAAATGGGAAGTGATCAACGGCATCCTGGTCGGCAACTCGCCGGAAATCAGTTTCCTTTACAGCGAGCGCGGCGACTATCAGCATTTCCACGTCCGCATGGAAGCCAAGACCAGCGAAAGGTGCGATAGCGGCCTGTTTTTCCGGGCGCAAATGCCGGGCAATGGCGACGGCCCCTACAAGAAGGCCGGCAAAAAAGGCGGAATTGGCGGTGGCGGCGGCAGGGGCTACCCGGAAGGTTATTACGAAGCGCAGATCAACAACTACGGCGGAGGCAAGGGTGGCGGCGGAGCCGGCGCCCTGACTGGCACCTTGATGGTCGGCGGCGGCGGCAAGGGCGACGGCAAAACCACTTACAGCAAAAAGTTGGTCGGAGCGGACGAATGGTTCAAGCTGGAAATCATCGCCCAGGGCAATCGCATTAGAATCCTCGTGAATGGCACGCAAACGGTGGACTACATCGGAGATGCAACCGGCAAAACTTTAGCCTACACCAAAGGCCATTTCGCGATTCAGTCGAAGGCGCCGCTTTACGGGGATTCTCCACAAATCATCTACGTGAAGAGTTTCGAGATCAAGGAGTTGCCGAGGTAAACGCCGCAGGGGGACTAACCATATGCGGTCCCGAGAACGAGCTGCATCCCTCTTTGTCCAACCTCCTCATGATATCGATGAACTTAAGATGACTCCAAGACGGAATCCTAGGTCAAACAAAAACGCGCGTTCGAAGCGTCGCCCTAAGGGGAAGCGTGGCGACGATTACCAGCGCGCGGTCGCTCAGGTTGCTAAGAGTCTAGATCCTTCTGCGACTGTCGAAGTCGGGGTTTGGATCGATGGGCCAGACGGACGTCGCGACCTCGATGTCGTCATTAGGTGCAAGCGGAGTGATTTCCCTCCTGTAGTGTTTATCGAATGTAAGGACTGGAATCGGCCAATTGGAATCGCATTCATAGATGCGCTCGATTCAAAGAGACGGGACTTGGGAGCATCCATCGCGATGATCTGCAGCAATTCTGGATTCACTGCGGAGGCGCTTCACAAAGCTGCACGCGTGGGGATTCCCACCCTGGCCGCCCTGATAAAGGATGACAGGAGAATCCGCGTTGTAGTTCGGCAACAAATCTATACGAGAATTGTGGAATTCGTGCATCACTCGGCGCTCTTTCACCACCATAATTTGTCTGAACAGGCAAGGACCGCGCTACGTGACCCGTGCTACACCGCAGAGTGGTTGTACGTAGGCAAATCGATTGAGGCATGGATTGCCCAAGAGTTGCTGGAGATTGCCGCTATGGCGCCCATCTCCCGTGCTTTTGTCGCACGATTTGCATTCCGACATCCAGTGGAATTTCATTTTCGAGAAATCCCAATTGAAGTCGTGGGGATAGATATTCGAGCGGCATTCAAGGTTAAGTGGATGACGCAGACCGCAGAAATCAACGCGTCGCAGGGCATGTACGATTATTTGAGGAAAGTGGTTGTCTTCGGTCCTGGCGCATACCAATACCATGTCACAGTGAATAGCGAGACCTGGGGCGAACCAGTTGCAATTGAGGATGTGCCTCCGCAGCTATTGATTCCTTTCGACCGACGTACACCTCCTGCCATTCCCTCAAACGAGATGACCCTTGGAATGATCAAGAACATGCCACAGAGCGATCCTAAGGACGCCCCAAACCTGGCCCAGTTCATCGTAAGCAGAGAAATTGTGGATGAGGAATTAATTCAGGAGCCAAGCACACCGGCTTGAAATTCAGTATCAGTCCAAATTACACCAAAACATGAACTGACGCCAAGATGATCAAAAGGGGACATTTATCTTTTCGCTAAAATGATGAAGATCCCCATTTTTTTCCCCAGTGACGGTTCGGCGGGTCGTGCCCGATATGACGCGACAACCGCCTTTAATCCTGTATGGGCGAGCGTAAATACGAGCGCCGTGTCGAGAGTTCCCTGAGAAAAACATCGTTCGCATCTCGCAATGACGTTGTTATGACCTTCCGATGCTGTGGAAGGTGAAAAATGGGTGTCAGATCATATTTATTGGAAAATAATATGATCTGACACCGATTTTCCTCTGTGAGGAGCTTCACCTCGGCTGTACTCATGAAGCCGCAAGCGAGGCCGACAAGTTCAACGGTCGCTTTGTGTTTTTCGGATCAACGATTGGAGGCGACATTGTTGGGTGGGATCCCAAGGACGTTACGGATCCCAAAGGGCCGGAATATCGCATCAACTTTGTCGCACGCCACCATCGCGGTATTCCGGTTGCTGGCTCGTTCGCGGAGTTCGTTTCTGAAATCTGTTTGGGGAAAAAGTTGTTCAAGCTGTGCGGCTGGCAGGAGCCTCCTGACGACTATCCGCCACGAGAGTTTTTGCCGTACCCAAAGGTAAAGAGGAAGTCCAAGAAAAGCACGATGTAACGCCGCGCTGCAAGACCCGATGGCGTCGGGGTGGCACGCCCTGGCAGCGAGCGCATCATTCGCTAACACGCAAAGCTCAAGGGCGTGCCGAAGCGCTCTCGACTTCTTCCCTGCATCCTCCAATACACCATTGCAACATGATGGGATCGCCATTGTATTGCAATGGTAGATGCGTAAGCCACGGACGGCGCTCGAAGTTAAGGGCATGGTGGATGCGCCAACGTGCGCTTCGGCACGCCCTTGAGCTTTGCGAGGTAGCACAGGACGCGCTCGCTGCCAGGGCGTGCCACCCCAAACACGCGCGTGCCACCCCGTCGAGGGATTTCTTCAGACTGACGCGGTCCTTGTCGCTGTTGACGCTGCCAGCATCACCGAACATTGCTTTCCAGTTCGGGGTACATCCCCTCGTTGAACGCTCCGAGAAAAGCGACGACGGGCCTGGGCAGCTGAATGTCCTGAGTTTTTCCGACTGGGTGCCATAGCCGCAGCGTTTGGCAGGCGAGCACCTTCATATCGACTTGTTCAGCGGCTTGAGCGCGAGCAAAGCGCACAATCGGGTTCTGCATTCCGAATGTGTTCCTGACGCCATGAATGCCCATTTTTTTGAGCGAGTCGGCCACGAGATCGGCGTTATCGCCCAGATTATCCAAGCTGATTTTCGACACGAGAGCCGCTAACGGCGTAGTAGGCGCTGTAAAAGTTGGGCACGGACTGATGCTGGTTTCCAGCAGCGGTTCAAAACGGCGCACCGACATAATATCACCTGGGCTGAAGTGACTAATTGAACCCAAGCTATCAAGTAGAATGCCAAGCGATATGCTCCCCGACGAGCGAGTAATCGGCGGGGGCTAACGAGGGAGCGGGCAGCGAGCAACCGGCCGACGAGCATGACAGCTTCAACTCGTGTTGCAGGTTACGAGGTGAAGGAACACGTCGAAGCTGCTCGCTGCACCGATCCCTCATCCTGGCAAAGATGGAATGATTGGAACATGCCTCCAGGGTGGTGTCAACGAAAAACCTGGGAAACGCGTCAAAGAGACAAGGGCCAAAAAACGGCCCACAAGATGATTGACGCAGCCCTTTGGCAGGGTTACACTAAAACCCAGTTTCCCAGACCCGCAACCCGCAACACTCTCCCAAGGCGAAAGGGATCGCGCATGTTCCCACTTAGTCGTCGTCAGTTTTTGAAAGGTTCGGCATTGTTGGCGGCCAGCGCGGCCACTGCCGGCTTGCAACCCATTACCGATGCTCCCGTCGAGGCACAAGCTCCCCAGGGCGCCGGCGAACGAATCAATATCGCTGTCATTGGCGTCAATGGCCGTGGCGGCAACCACGTTTCCAGCCTGGCCAACAACTTCAATTGCCGCGTCACGCACATTTGCGACGTGGACACCAACGTCGTCCGTGGGGCCGTCAATACGGTGACGCAGCGCCAGGGGGCGGCGCCCACCGTCGTTCAAGATCTGCGCCGCATCATGGACAACCGCGACATCCATGCGGTCACCATCGCCACGCCGAATCACTGGCACAGCCTTGCCGCCATCTGGGCGATGCAGGCCGGCAAGGAC
>DASRAT010001026.1:0-3106 GCA_035638015.1 Gemmataceae bacterium
CCCAGCAACAAGAATCCCAACTCGATGGGCTGCACAAATCGCGTTGGGATTCCCGTCCAAGTCCACAACGGTGTCCCCAGCCATTGCCGTCCTAAATCGGCCGCCGCGCTCTGCGTCACCGGGATGAACGTGAGAATCCCCGTAAGGAAATGAAATCCGTAATGCGCCAGCCACATCCCGAAGCCCAGTGGCACCAGTGCGTAACTGTAGCGCACCGCCAGCGGCACCAGGGCACGCGGGCTGCCCTGCAGCGCGCGCGTTGACCACGCCGCCAGCCCCAGCAGCAAAATTGGCTCGGCCACTAGAACAAACGCAAAAATCAGCCCAAGCACAGGCGCTTCATGACTTACGTGTAGCATCTTGCTTAGCCAATCTTCGACCGCGTAGATCGGACTGACCATCCCGAATGCATTTAGAAGTGCCCCAAAACTAAAAACGGTCACCAGGGCCGCCAGGTCTTTGTGTCGCGAGAAGTGGCCCACTCCCGATCGCAGCGGATCGACCATCAACTCCGCCGCCGGAAGCCGGCTGGTGATTCCGACATTGTCATGCGGGCACGCGTGAACGCAATCCAGGCAAAACGTGCAGTCCACGTTGCCGACCTTCAGCGGCTGAAACAACGCCAGCTCGCACCCCCGCTGAAGCACCACCAGCTGCGACCCGGCAGCCACGTTCTTGCGCACCCCTCGAATGCAATCTTTCGTCCGGCAATGCGTGCAAACCCCCTGATCGCGCACCTGCACTTCCAACGGCGACAAAGTCGAAGCGATGAAGTTAAATTGTCCAATGGGACAAACAAACTTGCAGAACGATGCGTGCTTGAAAACTCCATCTACAACCAGCACGGCTAGGAAGTAGCCGAGTATTAGCCAAGCCGTCCACCAGGGGGACGCCCACAAATCAAACAGCTCATACGCAAACAGCACGGTCGCGAAAAGCCCTACGGCCATCCACTTGTTCCGCAAGGCCTGCGGCCAATTCAGCCACGGCCGCAGAAATTTCCGCGCCGCATTCCGCACCAACATGAAAGGGCATGCCAGGCAGAAGAAATTCCCCGCTGCTAGAATCACCAGCACGAGCGCCCCGCGAAAATGCACCCATGTCAGCACCGTCGCCAGATTTTTTGGCGCCAGCGTCGGCCCGAAAAGGCCGTGCAGGACCATCACCACGCTCAGAATCAAAAAAGGAATTTGCAGTACCGTCCGCGAGTGCCGCCAACGCAGGAACGGTCCGACGACCGGAGCCCGCAACAAGTCGAAGTGCGATGTCTCCGCGGAGCCCACCGTCGAATTGGAGTTTGCGTTGGACAACGTGCTAGCTATCCCGGACGTTCCCGACGTTGATCCGCCGCTCGATTTTTTGGCCGTCCGGCAAAGTGATATGCACCAGCAAAACCCAGTCGCCGGCCATCGTGAATGTAACGCTGCCCTGATAGCGGCCTGCTGCGATTTCTTTTGCTTCGCCGAACGCCGGACTCATGCCCGGATGCGACATGTCTGCCTCCAGCGTAATGCGCGCCCCGGAGATCGCGCTCTCTCCGCCATCCACGAGTTTCAGAGTTACGGTCGCGGCACCCACGCGAACCGGTTGCGGCGCGATGTGACTCTCGATCGCAATGCCGGACGAGCGGCGCGCGGACGGCGCGGTGCAACCACCTGCAAAAGCAAAAGCGGCACTGCTGGTCGCCACTATAATCCCGGCGACCAAAGTGCCGCTCCGGCAGATTGCGTAAGAACTACGCGGAGGCTTGCGCTGGCGCAGGATCTCTGCGCCACTCGCAGGTGCAAACGGCATGACCCTGTTCTCCGACCGGCGGGAACATATGGTAGTACATGCCGATCACCATGGGGATGAACACCACTGAGTTATAGAAGAGGTGGAGCTCCACGCGCGGGAAAAACAGCTGTAACACGCTGAACGGCACTGGCTTGCCCCAAAAATTGTAGTGAATCGTTGCCTGCGTGATCAGCAGCAGATGTTCGATGTGATGCCAGAACTGGATCACCAGCGCATAGCCGTAATGCAGCACTTCCGATTTGACCAGCCACGGATAAAAAAGACCGAGCATGCCGTTCGCCTTCGGCCGCGGCCATCCCATCACATAAATCTGATAAGCCTGAAAGAGGTGCTCGCCCCAATGAATCAGCACGATGGCCATGAAGATCTGCAGCGCGCGTTCATGCCACTTGGTATTCAGTTTCTCGTAAAAACTGGGGCCGGCTTCCGAGGAGAGGTGAGCGCTATGTATCGTAGGGGTCGAAACGGCCATGATTTACGCCTCCGAGACACTAAAAATTGCGGAAAACCACAAATCGGAATTGCCGAAACATCCCACAGCGAGCGTATTCGCAGCAATAGTAGTTTCATACTAGGCGTCTCAATTCATTCCGTCTATGGATCTTGCCACAGCTCGAAGACCGTCCGGCAACGCCCGCAGCCCCGCTCTTCACCTAAATAGGCTATTGACGCCTTACTGAGCCACGACCAAGATATCGCCACTTGGGAAGCACTGCGGTCGGACGCCTTCGCTTCCACTGAATTTCATTTCATGCCGGGAGGCTACCAGCACATGTCAGAATCTCAGGTCATCGCCAACCAGAAGCGCATCCTTGCCAATCAGAAGACCATTATGGCCAATCAGTCCCAAATCAAGGCCAATCAGGAAACCATCAAGCGCAACCAGGCGACCATCCTGAAGAATCAGGGCAGCCTGAAGATGATTATCAGCAATCAGAAGCGCATTCTCGCCGCCGTCGGGAAGTAGCGTCCGTCCGGCCGTAAACCCACGAGAGCGTCAGTGACGGCTTGAATCAATTGGATAGTATATTTGCGTTATTGCCCTCTCCTTTTCGCATACTAAAATCTCGCCCAACGAATTTGTTCCGTAACCTTTATCCAACAGCTCGAGGGCTGTCGATGGGGAGTTCGCGTTCCGCCTTGTTCGTATGTCTTTGCGATGTGGCTAAAGCGGAGCCAGGGTCCCAATACGCAATCTGATTTGGAGGCCTCGTTGAAAATTCTCTTGACGTGTTTCCTGCTGTTGGTTGCCGCCCTGCCGGCACTGGCGCAAGATCCTCCGCCGATCGAACTCGGCAACGTCACCTTC
>DASRAT010001027.1:0-6317 GCA_035638015.1 Gemmataceae bacterium
AAGAAAATCGTAGTCCGAAACTACAATTATGCCAAAACCACTGCTACAGTCGAACTGTGGGAATTGCACAAGGAAGGCTTGCGCCAATCGCAGGTCCTGGCAGAAGGGAAGCTCTCTTTGGGGTGGGATTGGAGATTTCAAGGCTCATTTGCGGACAAAACCAAGTTTGTGATGTTGTGGCCGGAAAAGGATGGCAATCACCCAACGTCATTACGAACATGGGACCTTTCGTCTTCCCCCGCCAAAGAGGAACCAGCTCTGGATTTGAGTTCATTGCCCACGCCCGCTGGAACGGAGCAATTCGCATGGCAAATCCTGGATGGCGGCAGACAGCTAGTAGAAATTGTTTCTGAAAAGGAAAACGGCAAAGAAGTGTCGAAGGGCCAAGCATTGTTCATCGACTTGGCGACCAGGAAAGCAACCAAAACTGTTGCGGTGCCATTATTGCACTACTACTATCCTTTCCTTTTGTCGCCCGATGGCAATTGGCTGCTGGTATACAGCAATTCTGAAATTTATGGTCTGTATGACCTTCGCCAAGCCTCGGCCAAGGAGGTTTTCAAAGCCAAGCTTGCTAGATCTTATTTAGCCGTCCAAGCCGCGTTTGACTCCACGTGCAAACAATTGGCGTTTATCAAAAGTCCCGGCCGCCCTTCAGACAATGATCGAATCCTTGGGGATCATAGCTTGCACGTCTTGGATTTGTCGAACATGAAAGATAAACTGCTCGCGGCTATGCCCACCTGGCCGGATAGCAATTTGTGTTATGCGGCTGACGGCAAATCCTTGGCCGTTGGCGTGAGGGGCCGTGTCGATATCTGGGATCTTCAAAGCGGCAAATCAAATCGCTCCCAAATGGCGGGACATGATAATTCGGTTTTAGCGGCAGCGTTTGTCGGCAAGGGTGATTCCATGTTGACCGCAGGCGTGGATTGCAAGCTTGGCCTTTGGAAGATTGACAATGGCAAGGCGATCCTGGCCGACCACGGCCAAAACCGTGGCAATATTCTCTCTCTCGCGCACGTGCCGGGTACCTCTCTATGGGCCACCACAAGTATGCGCCCGGGAGGTGCATCCCTTTGGAATGTGGTTGGCGATAAACTTACGTTGAAACTAGAATTACCCGTCAAAGTCGTGGACGTGGGGAGTTCGGTGGCCTCCGGCGACGGCAAATTACTGTATTGCGGCTTCGGTGATACGAATGATGAGTTTGACCCTGAAGGCAAGGTGAAGGGCCCACTTAGGGGCGTTGATATTTGGCATTTAACAGGCGGCAAAGCAGAACTCAAAGCCACGCTTGAACAACCCAAGGGAGGAGTGCAATCGGTGGCACTCAGTCCCGATGGCAAGTTGCTGGTTGCGGCCGGAGGGATGTATCGCTACTTCCCAAAAGGCGAGCCGAAAGAAATCGGCGAGATCACCGCTTGGGATGTCTCCGGCAAAGAACCGCGCAAAATTGCCAACCTGGAAGGCCACAACCTGACCGTGAATCGGGTTATTTTTTCGCCAGACGGCAAACAGCTGCTCTCCGCCGGCCAGGACCACGACATCGGCTTGTGGAGTGTTGATGGCACCGATTTCAAACTCAACAAGGTGCTCGATGAGCACAAGCATCCCATTTTTGACCTCAGCATTTCCGCGGACGGCAACCACCTGTTGTCCTGCGATTTTTCCGGCAAAATCATCCTTTGGGATTTGAAAACGCGAAAGGTTCGCCACACCTGGCAATTCCACGACCGCATCTGTTCGGTGGCATTCGCCCCCGATGGCCGGCATTTTATCACGGGCAACGCCTGGGGCACGGCTTACGTCTTCCGCCTTCCAGAAGCCAAAAAGTAACGAGCGGCGGGGTTTATCCCCGCCGGGACAAGCCCGGCGGCTCGTCCATTCTCATTCTTTTAAGCGCACTTAACGCCTCACCGCCCGCAGCACAAACACCACATGCTTCCCCTGCTCCGTAAACTCCTGCTTCACCAGCCGGTTCTGCCCGTCATACCACAAATCGACCGGCGTTGTCGGCCCCCCCGTGACGCGGAAGTGGTAGCAGTTCTGCTGCTGTCCCCCAACCTGCACGGCCTCGACCCCGATTTTCTTGAGCTGGCCCACATACTCTTTGCCCGTGTCGGCATCCAACAACGGCACCGCGGCGTCATGATAGCGCGGATCGGGCGTCATCCAGTAGCTGGTCGTCACGACATCCCAGCGGCAGTTACGTTGTTTGCCGTTAACCGTGACTTGAAGTGTTTCGGCGGCAGCCACGGCACTGACCTGCATTTTGGTGCCGTCGTCGTCGCATTTGCTGCTTAGCTGCAACAGCCGCCCGCTCTTCCAGTGCTCGACGCCGTCGTAGCTATAAGTGTAAGTGGAGGTGCCAAACAGATATTTGAACTTGATGTCGGCGTCGGCCTTCATGCTCAAAACGCCGTCGTCCTGCTTGGTGATCTTCATCGTGTATTGGCCGGCGGGCTTGCCATCGACTTCGATGTTGAACTCGCGCAGCTCGGTCTCCACGGCCGCGGCCCAGCTGGCGGCAACAGCCCAGCAACTCAAAGTCACCACAACCCCGGCCAAGACGATTAAACGCTTCATGCTTTTTCTCCTAATCACTGTCGGGCGCACCCTTAGCACCGCCGCGGACCTATAGCGAATGCCAGTGTTGAAAAAAAGACGAAGCGGTTTGCGACTTACTGACAACTGCGCGGCCAATGATACGCCCTCTCCCCGCTGCGGGGAGAGGGGTTGGGGGTGAGGGGTTACATGTTGCATTGGTTGCGCAGCCTTCTGAAGCACGCCCCGTCAAGGCCGCGGCACCATCAACGTGAACGGATAAACATACGCCTGCGCCAGCGTCAGCAGCCCCACCACGGACGCCAAAATAATACTGTGCCACAACACCGCTTTGAATATGTCCCCCTCCTTGCCCAGTTGATGCGTCGCCGCCGTGGCCACGCAGATGCTCTGGGCATCGATCATCTTGCCCATGACGCCGCCGGTGCTGTTGGCCGTGCAAATGAGCACTTGCAGTTGTTCGCGTTCCAGCAACCCTTCGAAGGAAGCCGTGTTGTTGTTGAATACTTCGTTGGCCGTGATCTTTTGCAAGCTGCCAAAGAGAGCGTTGCTGCCCGCGTCTGTCCCGGTGAGAAACACGCCCAGCCAACCCAGGAGGGCCGCGAAATATGGGTAAAGCCAACCCGTTTCGGCAAAGGCCACGCCCAGCGTCGCATCCATGCCGGCGTAGCGCGTGACATAACTCAGCCCCAGCATGCAGGCGATGGTAGGAATGGGGATGCGCATTTGATAAAAAGTCCGGCGAAACACCTTGGCAATCTGCCCGCGATTCATCCGCAACATCAACATCGACAAACACGCCGCGGCAAACACCGGTGAACCCGGCGACGTCATCCAGGCAAAGTTGTACTCCGCCCGCTCCGGCCCCGGCACTTGTTGACGTGCCACGGGCACCATAGCTGCCACGGCTAGGGGATTGTCATTTGCCAGCAGCAAGGCCGCCGCCTGTTCGCCCCTCACCACATGCAAACGCGGGTCGCGATACGATTCACGGTCCAGCGTCGGCACGGCAATCATATAGTTGGTTTGCATCGGACCGAGATGCACGAATTGGCCTTTTTTCATCGCCTCGCCTTCGCGCTGCCGCACCAGGCCCGTGGCCACCAGCAGCACCGACATGATGGCATACGGCGCCCAGGCCAGGCCAACGGTCTTCCAATTCAAAGGGGTCAGTGGTGAGGAGTCAGGGGTCAGGACACCGGCTTCGCTGGCCCCTGACCCCTGACCCCTCACCCCTTCCTTCGGAAAATGCCATTCTTCCTTGGGTTTCCAGAACTTCAAAAACAGCGCCGTCAACAACAGCGAGAAGATGCCCCCGCCCAGATCGGTCATGGGATAAATGACAATCGCCGGCACATAGGCGTGAATGGTGGCAAACGTGAATTGAAACAGCGCGAACGAGCCGCCGGCCACCACTAGCGCCGGCCACACCTGAAACATCTGTTTCCAGGTGCACATGCACTTGACCATGTAGACTGGAATGATGCACGACAATAACGGCAACTGATGCCCCGCCATGATGCTGAGCGTTTCGGTCGGAATTCCGGTAACGCCGGTGAGCGTGATCAACGGCGTGCCTAAACCGCCATAGGCTACTGGAGAAGTATTGGCAATCAGACACAGCACCGCGGCGTTGAAAGGATGAAAACCCAGGCCCACCAGAATGGCCCCGCAAATCGCCACCGGCGTGCCGGCCCCCGCCGAGCCTTCAAGAAATGCGCCGAAAGCAAAGCCGATCAGTACCGCCTGAATTCGGGCATCTCCGCTCAGTCCCGCCACCGAGCGGCGCACTATCGCGAATTGCCCCGTTTCCACTGTGATGTTGTAAAGCAGCATGGCTCCGAAAATCGTCCATCCCACTGGCAACATCCCAAATGCCGCCCCGTTGACAAATGACATCAGCGCCATGTCCACAGGCATGCCATAGATGGCAACGGCAATGACAATGGCCGTGATGGCGCCTGCCGCCCCCGCTTTGGGCGCCAACCAGCGCCGCGGCACCAGCAGCCAAAACAACACCAGCACCGGCAAGGCGGCCAGGATCGTGGAAACAATCGCGGAAGCGGGAACAACGTTTTTCAGGGGATCGAGTTGCTGGTGGTAGGCCAAAAGCATGGAGCACTTTCCTGAATGCAAGGGGACGCGCTTGGGGCGATTGTAAACGCCCGCCGCCCAGATGCAAGGAAAAGGCCGCCCTTTGTTGTTCTCGTTCCCAGGCTCCGCCTGGGAACGCACTGCCCGCCAGGCTCTGCCTGGCGTCAATTGTCCGACGAGGCAGAGCCTCGAAAGCATTGCGTTCCCAGGCGGAGCCTGGGAACGAGAACAACGAAATTGCGCGATTTGCGGCCCGCGCAAGCAATGCCGCTTAGGTGATCCAGCGAATCTACAAAAACCTATCCATCCCTTGTTTCGCTCTCGCAGCCGCCACACCCTCCACGGTATCTTCAGAAAACCAGCACTTTCCGAAAGCCCTGTCGATTGGCGTTGCCTGACACCTGACCGCTCACATCAAGGGATTCAGGCCCGCCGCGCGGAGAACTAGCCCATGCCCGTCGAAGTCGAACGCCGCCGTATCCTGTTGGCCGCCCGCCCGCCCGAGGCGAAAGAGCTGCACACCCTGTTCGCCGACCCCTGCCTGGATCGCTGGGACATTCTGGACGCCGACAGCTTCGAGCGTGCCCGCTTTCTCCTGCAGCACAATCCCTGCGATATCCTGCTGGTGGATGAGAGCCTTTACCATTCCGCCGGCCGCGCCGGCCTGGCCTGGCTCGCCCGTCGTCAGGATCCGCAGACCGTCTTCCTCACCGGAATGGACCCTGACACCATTGCCCTCGCCTACGAATTAGGCGTCAGCCTGTGCGTGCCTCGCCGCATGTCGCTGGACAATCCCCGAGTCTTGGCCGCCGCCTTGCAGCGTGCGGTCGCCATCACCGATCTGCAAATGGGCCAACGCCGCACAGCCGATCGCCTGCTGACCTGCCGTCGCCAGGTGGACCGCCTGGTCAATCTCCTGTGGCGCACCATCCCGATGGATTCCGACCACCAGTGGTTTTCCCATCGCCACGTGCTGGAACGCCTCCAGGAAGAAGTCGCCCGCTCCGGCCGTCACGGCACAACGTTCACGGTCGCCCTGGGCGAAATGGAATTCGACGCAGCCGAAAAGCCAGAAGCCCTGGAGCCAACCGATTGGATGTCCAGCGCGGTCGCCAACGCCAAACGCCGTTGCGATGTGGCCGGCCACTACGGCATGCGCGGATTCATGTTGCTGATGATGCAGACTCCCCCGGCCGGCGGCATGACCTGCTGCCGCCGCCTGCAAACCCGCCTCCAAGAAATGGCCATGCGGCAAATGGGCGCCAGCGGCCCAGTGCGAGCCTGTTTCGGCCTGTCCAGCTTCACGCCCGAAAACGCGACCACCGGCAGCCTGCTCAGCCGCGCCGAAAAGCACCTGGAAGCCGCCAAAGCCGGCGTTAGCGACGGCATCGTCGCTGGGTGACAGTTGTTAGTTGTCAGTTGTCAGAAAATACCAATAGTCAGTCGTAAGAACGAATGATCCTGACAATTGACATCGGACCAATGACTAATGACCAATAACAACTGACAACTGACAACTAACAACTGATCAACTGTTGACGCTGCCATACCCTTTTTGTTACCGTGGCGGGCCGTCTCCTCGCGTCCAGCCCGCTGAGGTATCGCACCGTGCCGCGCACCATCCTGGCGTTCAATGGCGATCTCGAATCGCGTTT
>DASRAT010001028.1:0-2799 GCA_035638015.1 Gemmataceae bacterium
TCTTGTGATTACCGACACGGGATTTTTGCGTGTAGCCGGCGCGGCGATCGGGCAGGCGACGACGGCGGGCAATGTAGCGATGGACAATGCGCTCGGCAATCTTGACAGGTTCGGCCTTGGCGGCTTCTTCCTGGAGATCAAATGTGTCAGAGACACTATTGAGCGGCTGGCTGAGCTTGGAGCCGTCGCGATAAAGAGCGTTGGCCTTGAGCATGAGGTGCCAGCTCAACAGATACGCTTTTTTCACGTCTTCAATGGTCGCCTCATGCGGCATGTTGATTGTCTTGGAAATGGCGCCGCTGACGAAAGGCTGTGCGGCGGCCATCATGCGAATGTGCGATTCGGCGGCCAGGAAACGCTGACCGAGTTTACCGCATTTGTTGGCGCAGTCGAAGACCGCGTAGTGTTCGGTTTTCAAATGCGGGGCGCCTTCAACGGTCATGGTGCCGCAGACATAAGCGTTGGCCTCGGCGATTTGTTGACGTGTGAAGCCCAGCGCGACGAGTAAATCGAAACCAGGAACGTCGAGTTGCTCATCGGTCAGTTTTAGCTTTTCTTTGCAAAACGCATCGCCAACGGTCCAGCGGTTGAAGACGAATGACAGCTCAAACGCGGCGGATAGTTGGCCTTCAATCGATTTGATGATCTCGTCAGACAATCCCTTGGCCTTGAGCGCAGCGGGATTGATGTGCGGACAACCGTGCATAGTACCGGTGCCGCGGCAATAGCGGACGATGTCCTCGATCTCGGTTGCGGAATAACCAAGCTTTTCCAATGCGGGCGGGATGGAGGAATTGATGATTTTGAAGTAACCGCCGCCGGCGAGCTTTTTGAATTTGACGAGGGCGAAATCGGGTTCGACGCCGGTGGTGTCGCAATCCATGATGAGCGCGATGGTGCCGGTCGGCGCAATACACGTGACCTGGGCATTGCGAAACCCGTGCTGTTCGCCCAATTCCACCATGCGATCCGACTCGCGGTGAGCCGCTTCCAGGAGTTCGGCGGGACAGTATTTGTCGTCAATCGCGACGGGCAAAATGGTCAACCCCTCGTACTCATTGGCATGAGCGTTGTACGCCGCCCGCCGGTGATTGCGGACGACGCGCAGCATCGCTTCGCGGTTGACATCGTAGCGTGGGAATGGGCCAACTTCGGAGGCGATTTCCGCGGACGTCGCATAAGAGCACGCATGCATTATCGCCGAAATGGCCCCGCATTGAGCACGGCCGTCGGGCGAATCGTAGGGCAAGCCTTGCACCATGAGCAGCGAACCCATGTTGGCATAGCCGAGCCCGAGCGTACGGAAATCGTAGGATTTCTGGGCCACCGATTGGCTGGGAAACTGGGCCATGTAGACGGAGATTTCCAGGATCAACGTCCAGATGCGCGTGGCGTGCGTGAAGGAATCGACATCGAAGCGGGCGGCGTCTTTGTCGTAAAAGCTCAACAAATTCAGCGACGCGAGATTGCAGGCGGTGTCGTCGAGGAACATGTATTCCGAGCACGGGTTACTTGCATTGATCCGCCCATCATTGGGGCAGGTGTGCCATTCATTGATCGTCGAATCATATTGCACGCCAGGATCGGCACACGCCCACGCGGCATTGGCGATTTCATCCCACAGCTCGCGTGCTTTCAGCGTCTTGCGCGGCTTGGCCGCACGTTCTTCCTTGCGGGCTTTTTCCAGTTCTGTCCGCCAATACAAATTCCACGGACCGTCATTTTCGACCGCCTGCATGAATTCATTGGTGATCCGCACCGAGTTGTTGCTGTTTTGGCCTGAAACGGTGAAGTAAGCCTTGGAGTTCCAATCGGTGTCGTATTCGTCGAAGCGTAGCGAGGTGAAGCCTTGCTTGGCCAGTTGCAGAACGCGCTCGATGTAATTGATCGGCACCAGCGCCGCCTGGGCGTCGGCAATCGCTCGCCGCAACTCGATGTTGTGATGACGGTCGAAACGCTCCTCGGCCTTGGGCCAGGCGTGACACGCTTTCATGACGGCGTTGAGATGCCGATTTAAGGTTTTGGAGCCAGCGACCAGGGCTGCGACTTTTTGCTCCTCGATCACCTTCCAGTTGACGAATTCTTCGATGTCGGGATGGTCGAGGTCTAACACTACCATCTTGGCGGCGCGGCGCGTGGTGCCGCCCGATTTGATGGCGCCGGCGGCGCGATCACCGATCTTGAGGAAGTTCATCAAACCGCTGGATTTACCGCCGCCGGAGAGCGGTTCGCCGTCACCGCGGAGATGGGAGAAATTGGAGCCAGTACCGCTTCCATATTTAAAGATGCGCGCCTCGCGCACCCACAAATCCATGATGCCGCCTTCGTTCACCAGATCGTCGCGCACCGACTGAATGAAGCAAGCGTGCGGCGTGACATGCTCGTAAGCCGACGTGGCCCGCGTCATGCGGTTGGTTTTGGGGTCCACGTAATAATGCCCCTGCGGCGGGCCTTCGATGCCGTAGGCCCAATGCAGCCCGGTGTTGAACCACTGCGGGCTGTTAGGCGCCGCCATCTGGGCGGCCAGCATGTGGCAGTTTTCGTCGAAGAAGGCCTGGGCGTCTTGTTCAGTCGTGAAATAGCCGCCTTTCCAGCCCCAGTAGGTCCAGCAACCCGCCAGACGCCGAAATACCTGGCGCGCATCCGTCTCGTGACCGCTGCATTGGTCACCCGCGGCAGGTCGGTTGCGCTGCAGCCATTGCGGCATGCCGGCTTCGGGAACGCGGTCAAACTTCGCCGCAATGCCCGCTTTGCGGAAGTATTTTTGAGCCAATATGTCTACGGCGACCTGCGACCAGT
>DASRAT010001029.1:0-3461 GCA_035638015.1 Gemmataceae bacterium
GTTCGTCCAACACCGGCGCCATCGCTTGGAACTTTCGCCGGATCCGTCCTATAACGAATGCATCTTGCATACAGCTGTCATCGCACAAAATCTACAGCTGGGACAAGGTCAAATTGTTCAAGTTATTTTTGCGCAGGCCCTTAGACAACCGCGAATGGCGCGAATCATTTTTGGTTGGACCGACCGAGTAAAGGTTATCTTATCAATTCGCGTGAAAGACATAGACCCCGCCGGCCAATTGACTTGGCGTTAATGCTAGACGAGGGACCCGTTGATCTGCGGCACAACTCACTTCTTCTTTTTCGCAGCAGTTTTCTTGCTTGGTGCGGCCTTGGCTACTGCTTTCTTGGCCTTTGTCAGGCTTTTCTTGACTTTCGTTTTGGTTTTGCGTGCTGCCGCCTGGACGCTCTTGGCCGCTTTTTTTACCATGGTCGCGGCCTTCTTTTTTCCTCCCGGCGATTTCTTGCCTACGTTCCTTCCTGCAACTCCACCTACCAGGGCGCCAACGGCAGCTCCGAGTGGGCCGAGCAAAGAACCTGCTGCCGCACCCGCAGCAATGCCGCCCACAGTACCCAAGTCAGGGCTTGTGTTGGCCTTGTTTTCAGCTGGTCGTGCTTTGGTATTTGCCAAGGTAATCTCCTTTAGGTTGCTTTCACGCGACGAAAAGACAAAATGTTACGCTCGTTTGAAGGTCATCTCTCCAACGCTATCAGGCAATCATTCGTCGAGCAAATGGCGTACCATTTGAAGCGCAGAGAAAAACGACCGCCAAATGCGCATGCAGGAAACCTGCGATCTGTGTTAAAGCCTGACAGCACTGGAAGCCGCTAGATGGCAGAGAAGGAGTCGGCCTTGCTGCTCAATTCGAGGTTTGATCGTTTCCGCCAGCATTCTCAGTAGCCATGGCAGTGCCACAGTTAGATGGAGCAGCATTCCATGTTGCTGGCGTATTACGCCGACGTGTTCCTGAATCCGTCGTTTGGCTTCAGCGCGCGTGATTGGATGGGGGGATGGATACAGTCACGTCGGGCATGGGAGACCTCCCTTCCTTTGGCTTTTAGTGACACGTGCACTAATTACCACCAGCATTTCTCTTTGTCCCATTCGATGATGCCGTAGTCCTCTGGAGGCGTTGCCGAAGGCGCATTATGTTGCTCGCGCTCGTACTCCCGCCTGCCTTTCAGCCGCACCCACGCGCGTTCGTCAAGCGTAGTGGGTTGCGCTTCCTCGCGGTCAACTTTGAGGAAGTGTTTATGTTCAGCCGTGGCAGGCGCAATGATGCCGGCCGCAAGTGCCTCCATCCAGCAGCCGCGCTCTGTCAGCGCGCCGAGTTCATCCAACGGGAAGATCTCCGTCTGGCAATCAAACCGAAATGGCCTGCGCTCCAGCCATTCTTGATGATCTCGTGGGACTACAGGCATCGCGTGTTTCCTTGAGTTGTTTTCGCTGTCTAATACATTCTACACACTCCTGCCGGTTTCCAGCCAACGCCAGTTGTTACTCCGCTTGCCTCCTGCCGTGACTATTATGCGGCAGCTGCGAGCGTGTTGAGAAAGCTGGCTGGCCTCCCTTTCACAAATGACTTCCTTTCGGTCACAAAAATGCATTTTCCTTGCAGCTGCAACGGCTATCGCAGTCTCGGCATCACCTTTGCTAAACCTCTCCGTTGTAACGGATAGCCCCCAGCATTTCCGCGGTTACCAAGCATCGGCTCCGGACCGTGCAGCGATAAAATCCTTCACAGGAGGGATGCAATGGCCCTGCGCTCCAGCTGGGAGGGATTCCTCCGTCTAAGCCTGATTTCTGTTCCCGTGAAAGCCTATTCGGCCGCAGTCATCGGTCGAGGTAAGATCGCCTTTCACCAACTTCACGCGAAGTGTCATCGCCGAATTCGTCATCAAAAGGTCTGCCCTATTCACGGCGAGGTGCCCAACGACGAAATCGTTTCGGGGTACGAATATGCCAAGGACGAATATGTTGTCATCGATCCGAAAGAGTTAGCCAAGCTGCGGCCAGGGTCGGACAAAACGATCAATATCGAGGTCTTCGTCCAACCCGATGCTCTGGATCCGATTTATTTCACGGAACGCAGCTATTATCTTGCGCCCGATGGCAAAGCAGGGCACAAGCCGTATGCGATTCTTCACAAGGTCATGGCGGATGAAAAGCGCTTCGCCCTGGCTACCATGGTTTTTGCCGGCCGCGACCACCAGGTGTTGATACGGCCCCTGGACCGTCTCCTGGCCGTCACCGTCCTCAGTTATGCGGCTCAAGTGAAGACGCCATCTTCGTTCGACGACGAGATTCCCCGTGCAACCGTTTCAAGCCAGGAATTGAAGCTGGCGCGGACGCTTGTGGACGAATCCACGGCCGATCATTTCGACTTCAGCACCTACGAAGACGAATACACGGGCAAAGTCACCAAACTCATTGAGGCCAAAGCTTCCGGCAAGAAATTGGTGACCGCGCGCAAAAACGAGGAGCCGCACGTCATCAATCTCATGGACGCGTTGCGCCGAAGCCTGAAGGCCGTCAAGCGTTCTGGACCCGCCATGGCACCAGCACGCAATGGTAAATTCAAAAGGGGCCGGCGTGTCGTTGGCAAGAAACAGCGCGTCGCCCACAAACGCGCGGCCGGCTGACCCTGCCGATTTCAGGAGAATCGATTTACCATGAATCTCACAACATACCGCCGTAAACGGCATTTCACAGAAACCCGTAAGGCCGCCGGAACCCACAACGTGAAGCCGATGCTTGCGACATTGGTGGACCAACCATTTGATCGGTCAGGGTGGATCTTCGAGCCAAAGTGGGACGGCTATCGCGCCGTCGCCGAAGTGACAAAAAGGGGTGTCCGTCTCTATTCCCGAAATCACAAATCCTTTAACGAACGCTTCACAACTGTGGTGGAATCATTAGAGACGCTGGGCCATGAGGCTGTGCTGGACGGCGAGATCGTTGTCGTGGATGAAGCGGGCAGATCCCAGTTCCAGCTCCTTCAGCAATACCAAAAAATCGGCAAGGGGTCCTTAGTTTATTACGTCTTTGACCTTCTAAACCTCGATGGTGAAGATTTGCGGCAAATGCCACTTTTGGACCGCAAGCAATTTCTGGCGGGTATTCTCCTTGATTTGCGACACGTGCGCCTGTCGGAACATATCGAGAAGAACGGCGTAGCGTTTTTTCAGGCGGCGGTCGCGCAAGATCTTGAAGGAATCGTCGCCAAAAATGGCGAAAGCCCCTATCGGGAGGGAGTCCGCTCAAGGGATTGGCTGAAGATCAAAACACATTCCCGTCAGGAGGCCGTCATCGGCGGCTTCACGGAACCACGTGGCAATCGCACCGGCCTGGGCGCCTTGGTCCTGGGCGTTTATGACGGTGATCGTTTGGTCTACATCGGTCACACGGGAGGCGGTTTTGACACCAAGGGATTGGAGGATATGCGGGCTCGCCTAGAACCC
>DASRAT010001030.1:0-4778 GCA_035638015.1 Gemmataceae bacterium
GTTCGTCCAACACCGGCGCCATCGCTTGGAACTTTCGCCGGATCCGTCCTATAACGAATGCATCTTGCATACAGCTGTCATCGCACAAAATCTACAGCTGGGACAAGGTCAAATTGTTCAAGTTATTTTTGCGCAGGCCCTAAAAAGATTGGAAAACAACCTCCAATCGCTGGGCGGGGAGTCAGTGAATTTGGCAACATCGCCCAAAGGACCCAGGTCATTTCCGTTTTTTGTGCCATAGACGTTTACCGAAATGTGCCATTCTCTGTCATGATTATTAGCTGGATGTCGGTCGGGATCAATAAGGACGTTCCAGCGCTCGACAACAATGAAAAGCCCATCGCTGGAAAAGGCAAACCAACCGACAACACCCGCTTGGATTTCTTTGTCTATTAGGCGCTTGCCAGAAGCTACGTCCCAAAACCGAATTACATTTGTATTATCTGCTTTTTTGGTCAGCGGAACGATGCCGGCAACGAGTTTTCCGTCAGGCGAAAAAGCCACAAGCTGGTTAGACCAATAGCAATCATCAAGCCTCCTTATTTCCTTGCTTGTTGCAACGTCAAGTAACGCCGCCGGTTCCGCACCTTTATGCGAAGCCGTCAAAAGCATTTTGCCGTCGGGCGAAAAAACGGCGTGGCCAGCAGAAACAAAGCGACGAAGCACTTTGCCCGTGATGGTGTCGCAGAGTGCCAGCGCCTTGTAATCCAAGTCTGCTACGTATGATTTGCCGTCGGGCGAGAAAACCAAAAAAGAAGCGTTAAGAACCTTTGGTGGCGGCAGCACAATTTTGTTGTTTTTGCCTTGCAGCAAGGGGGTTAAGCCAGGACCGGGCATGGCTTTGGGCAGCGGCTCAATGGCGATAACGTCTGCCGTATTACCAACACCAAATCCACCAATGGCACAGGCAACCCCTATGAAAAGAAGTGGAGTAGCCGTGATGTCAAAGTGTTTAGTCTTGCACATGGCCGTGGGCATCTCCCTTCTGCGTCGGAGGCCGTTGCCAGGGCGTCTGCAACTCCTACTTTGCCGCTGCACGATAAACGAATGACCAGCAAGTGTCAAACAGATTTGGCAACTTTTCTCCTCCGCCTATTGATTCAAACGCGCAAGCTGCAAAGGCAAACACCACAGCAATAGGGCATGCAAATCGGATCCCTGGCATTGTCCCTCCTTCGATGGGGATTTCATTTGGCACATGTAGCTTACCAAGCTAAATCACTGTGCGCGATTACGCAGATACTGTACGTTTGCATCTGAGGCCCAGGATTGCCTGGTTTTTTCCATGTTCAGCTGAATTGCGCACGGTGATTTAGAAACCAGAGTAATGTGTCAAGAAACCCGCGTAGCTATCCGCGTTGTTAAGAAGAGCCGCGATAGTAATCGTACCTGTAACATTTCCAACCCAGGTAGGAGGATTCGCGCCTGTCCAAACAATTGCAACATCGTCGCCGTTAACCGCTGGATAATTGTGGTAGGCATTGTCCAACCTACCGTTGCCGCCGTTTTGCACGGGACAAAAGTGTGTGAACTCGTGGATCAACGTTCCGTAACGATTGACGGCTGGTTGCACGCCCCGTAAGGGCGTGAAGAGATTTCAGACATTCAGCCGTTTACGCCCTTTCAGCGCGTGCCACTCGCCCCACTTGCCTTAGTTAGCTGATGTCCGAAAAACTGGCGCCCAGTAGCCCAACCGAGATGCCGTTTTTTTTCAAACCGGCTGTCGCCTTGCCATTGATGACCAGGATTGCGATCAGGCCGGCGCACGGAATCAGTGTAAGAATCGCCAGCGCGATGCCGACGCCGGGGCTGTACACCTTGAGTGCCAACAGGAATACGAAAACGGCTGCGGTGATGCCCACGCCGAGCATTGCAAGTCCCAGTAACAACCGGATTTCAGGGGGAAACGCAAATTGCGCGACCACGGCAATGATGTAGACAAGCAGACATAGCAACACGACTTTTTGGTAAAGTGCGATGGCTTTCAGATCGGCGCGATTCCGCTTGCCGCTTTTTTTCTTCTTTGGGCGTCGAGGTTCGTCGTCGAAGCTTTCGTCCTGGTCGTCGTCCTCCCTATCGTCATAATCCCGGCGGCGCGGGCGCGGTTCGTCGTCATCAGTCTGCTCAATGTCGCGCGCTGGCCGTGCGGGCATTCTTTGAATGCTGTTCTCTTTCGCTTTTGGCGCCGGGCGCGCTGGCTTCGCCTCAACCACTTCCTCCTCAAGGGGCGGTTCAGCATCGGGCACCGCCACAACGGCTTTGCATTTGGGACATTTCACCTTGCGGCCGGCAAGCTCGTCGCTCACGCGGAGTTTGGTATTGCACTGTTGACAGGTAGCGGTCGTCGGCATGATGGAGTTTTCCCTGCAAGCGATTCGGGTTCATGTTGTTTGTCGGTGAAAGTCTAACCCGCAATTGCTGTCATTGCAATGGGCGGGTTCAATTGAAAAACAGCCCAGCTGTCGACCCCCGGAAACTCGGCGGCCGGCAAAAAGAACGTTGGCTGTCCAAAGGCTGCGTACCTTCTTACGAGCGGGTCATGTTGATCCGACAAGAAAAGTCAAGCCGCTTAAGCACCGCAGCGGCTGAACCATCCAAACAGCGGTGTAAAAGGAAATGATGCAAGATGACGAATACGACGCAAACAACCGCTTCGGCGAAAGATAGCTCGATGTTCCTCCTGGTGCTGACACTGCTCGTGTGCCCCGGCTGGCCCAGTGTGAACGCTTCGTGGCTCTTCATCGCGACCTTCGCGGTGACCAAGGTCGTCCTCGGCGGCCTGGGTGTCTGGGAGTTGGTCAAGCTGGTGCGCAACCGGAAGCAGCTCGCCGCCATCCAGATCGAAAATCCCCGCTAAGGCTAAGGCTTTGGCAAATCCAACCAGCTGCGGCGCCGAAAGATGAATAGGGGGTCAGGTTTTGAGATTTGGCTTCGTGATACCTAACCTGATCCCTTTTTCCTCACGGGGGTGTAAGGCGCTCAACGAGTATCTCGTGTAATACGTCCGCCCCTTGCGCCCCTTGTTGCCTTGACCCGTGGGGATTGTTGCGGTTTTCGCCAGGCCGGCATGGTACGCGCATGGGTCAATCTCCACCATTTCTCCTCCCGCTCTCCGCAGCGGGATTTTTTTGCCCCCGAAAAACGGAAAAACATTATGGAGCAAAAATTGACTACTTGCCTTTGTCTCGAACTGCCCTAAAGTGGTGACATGTGGGAAAAAGTGGGTTAAAGTGGGGAGCGAATACTCGCCTGATTGCCATGCTTCTCACCGGCACCCATCCTCGCACACTCGACGATAAGAAACGCATGGCGCTTCCCAAGCGAGTTCGCGAGCAGCTGGGTGATCTCGGCACCTTGTTTGTCACGCCGGGACCAGACCAGTGCCTTTGGCTTTACACGCAGTCAAGTTTGGAGGGCCTGGCGGAAAAACTCGATCACGCCCCGGCAACCGATGCCGAGGCCCGTGTTTTTCGCCGCCTCTATTTCGCCCAGACCGAAGCGGTCGATGTGGACCGTTCCGGCAGAATATTGATTCCCGACCGGCTGCTGCAATTTGCCGGCCTGCAACACGAGGCGATCCTGATTGGTGTCCGCGATCACCTGGAGTTGTGGGACGCGCAGCGCTGGCAAAACTACCTGACGGCCAACGCTCCCCGTTTCGACGCCGTCGCCGAGGGGGCGTTTAAGCCGAGTTAGGACGGGTTTTTCACCACAAAGACACAAAGACCACAAAGGGCCTTTCGGAAAAACGCCTGCTTAAGGCATGAAATTCCCAAGGCGCCGTATTGTTGGTCTCTTTGTGTTCTTTGTGCCTTTGTGGTGAATAACCCGTTCAAGCGTTCGCTGACACCGACGAGGGGTTCGTCAAAATCTCCACCGGCGTGAGCAGATGCCGGCAGGGTGGGCAACCTGGACCGTTTCCCCGAACCTGGCCAAGGTTGGCAGACGACCCCTTCGACTATCTCCGTGCCCATCTTGCCTTGGCAAGGGCGGGCAGGGTTGCTATACAGGCCCCGGTTGTGAATCCTGGCCGCGCTCTTGGTGCGACCTCGCTTTCACAACCGGGGCCTGGTTTTTTCCCTGGCACGCTTCCATGAATCCTCCCACTTCGCGCCACTTGCCCGTGTTGCCTGAAAAGGTCCTGGAATTGCTGGCTCCCGAGCCAGGGCAGAACATCGTGGACTGCACGCTCGGCGGCGGCGGCCATGCCCGCTTGATCGCTGCCAAGCTCGGCCCTCAGGGCCGGCTCATCGGTCTGGACCAGGACCAGGCCATGTTAGAAATGGCCAAACCGCAGCTGCTGGATTGGCCCGTGCAGCTGATGCACGCCAATTTCGATCAGCTGCGGCCAGTGCTGAATCGCCTGGCAATCGAGGCGGTCGACGGCGTCCTGGCGGATCTGGGTATTTGCTCAGACCAGTTAGACGAGGTCGAGCGCGGTTTCAGTTTTCAGGTGAGCGGCCCGCTCGACATGCGTATGGATCGCTCCGCCGGCCAGCCCGTCAGCGCGATCTTGGCACGCTACAGCGAACGCGACCTGGCCGACATCTTCTGGAAGTTCGGCGAGGAGCGTTTCAGCCGGCGCATCGCTCGCAAGATTGTGGAACGGCGACACGAGTCGCCGCTGCAAACGACAGAGGAATTGGCCGAGTTGGTTCGGCGCTGCGTGCCGCGTAGCAAGGGCCACAAGATCGACCCGGCCACCCGTGTTTTCCAGGCCCTACGGATCGCCGTCAACGATGAGCTGGGAGCACTGGAGCGGCTGCTTTCCGCCCTGC
>DASRAT010001031.1:0-6236 GCA_035638015.1 Gemmataceae bacterium
AGCCGCAAGCCGATGGCCGATTACCCATTGCCGCCACCATGTTTGGCGTTACCACGCCTTGTGTGGAGGCTGCTCGGCGGATTGTTGAGCAAGCCAATCATGAGGTTCTTGTTTTTCACGCCACCGGCACTGGCGGCTTGACCATGGAAGCGTTCATCCGCGATGGGCTCATCAGCGGTGTGCTCGACATCACCACCACCGAGCTTGCTGACGAACTGGTTGGTGGCGAGTTGACTGCCGGACCTGATCGGTTGACCGCGGCGGCTTTGCGCGGCGTGCCCCAGGTAATTTCGCTGGGGGCGCTTGACATGGTCAACTTCGGCCCGCCGGTCACAGTGCCCGAGAAATTTAAAAACCGCCGATTTTATCAGCACAATCCCAACGTGACGCTGATGCGGACTACGCCGACCGAGAATGACCAGCTCGGCTTGCAGATTGCACAAAAGGCCAGTGCGGCCAAGGGACCGACTGCGGTGCTAATCCCCTTGCGGGGCGTATCAGCCATCGACAAGGAAGGCCAACCCTTTTGGTGGCCTGAAGCGGACCAGGCTTTATTTCAGAGCTTGCGGAATTGGCTAAGCCCCAGCGTGCGTTTGATTGAATTGGACTTGCACATTAACGATCCGGCGTTTGCGGTCATGGCAGCTCGAACGCTGTTGGAGATGATTGGTTGAATAGTGCCTCCGTGAACGGCACACCCGGATCCAAGCCTGCCAAACGCATTGCCGCAACATGCCCGCGCAGCATGTGCCAATCTTCTAGCATGTCCACATCATACCAGGGTGGCAACAGCGCCAGTTTCAGCTTGGCCGTTTTGATCCGGGCCACGGTTTCCGACAACACATTGGTGCCGCCCCACGTGATGCCGTCAAATACGGGCGGCGCCTGGCCGGCGCAGCCCATCAGGCAATAGCCCCCGTCAGTTGCAGGGCATAGCACCACGTCCGCAACAGCGAGGGCGTCAAATGCAGTTTCGATGTATGAAAGCGGAAGTGTTGGGCTATCGGCGCCGACCAGCACCACCCGCTCGTCGCCATTCGCCAGACAAGCGGTGAAAAACGCCGACATGCGTTGGCCGAGGTCGCCGTGGCTCTGAGGCTCCAATTCAAACTGATTTTGGACGATGGCGGCAAACTGATCGGCGGTGTCGGCACCGCTGCATGCCAGCACGCGGCGTGCGGAGATGGAGGTGAGCCTGGTCAGCGTATCGCGCAGAAAAGCAAGCGCGATCTGGGCTGCCCATTCAGGCGAAGTCTGAGCCGCCAGGCGTGTTTTGACCTGGCCGGCTTGCGGCCATTTGGCGAACAGCCCCAACGTTCGGCGCTGCCGTAAAACCATGAGATTAGCTTGTGGCCTTGGCTTTGACAGGTGGGGGCCGATCTAACCCACTATTGGCGCCTTTAGGTCCCTGGCCGCCGCAACCGCTCAGCATACCCAGGCAAAGGCACGCCAGCAAGGTCAAGGACCAACTGCGTTTACCTGTCATGCAGATCTCGCTGGAAAGGACAAAGAGCCGGCCATTTTGCAATGACCGGCTCCAAAAGCTCATCGGCGAACTAAGCCGTTAACTAATTGGTCTTCGTGGAGGTAGCCGCCGGAGTGCCAGTGCTGCTGCTCTTAGTCTCGCTCTTGCAGCCTGTCGTGGTGGTGATCATGGTGGCCGCCATCAAGGCCGCCAAAAGCAATGCAAACAATGTCTTCACAGTCAAACCATCCTTTCGTGATTAGATTCGAACCAAAAACCCAGGTGTCCCGTCACACTTAGGCCAGTCCCAGCCGTCTCCATGGAGGTGGCAGGGAATTCACTTAAACTTTGATCGTCATGGGGGCGAAGGAATCAGCCGTGGTTCACTTAGCGAATCTTATGGCTGAATGTTAGCCTTTCTTCGTTTCCGAGCTCGTTGCTTTGGTCGCGGTCGGCGTCGAAGAAGGCGTTGAGCCATTTTTCGTGGCCGTGGCGCTGGGCGTCGTCGTTGGGGCGCTAGATTTCGTTGCTGAGGCGCTGGCTGACGGGCTAGACGTAGTCTCCGGCGTTTTGGTTGGCGTGGGAGTACCAGTCGCTGCAGGTGTGGCGCTCGTTCCCGACTTGGTGGCCTTCGGGCATCCGGCGATAGAGCCGAAACCGACCGCAAAAGCGCAGAATAACAAAGTCAATCCGATAAACTTGCTCACAGTTCGACCATCCTTTCCACAGATGTGGGACTTAGAAGTTATTACAATCCGCCAGTTTCCACGGCTGGCAAGCCACATACCATGACACACGGAGCTGCGAATTATTCCCGTTTTTTCTATTTCGCTTCCGTCATTAAACCCAGGCCCTTTCCAGAAAATACACCAAATGCCACGGACCGGCATTTTTGCGCTGGCATCGATTCTGCTCAGAGCGTAGGCTTAGCAAGCGTTATAAGGAGTTATGGCGCGGGTGTCACGAAAATTTTTTCACAAAAGTGGCGAGTGGCCCATGGCAAGTGGCGAGCGAAGGGCCAAAGCGTTTGCTTGGTGCGTCAAGATCGCTGCCGCCCCGACGAATTACTTTCAAGACGTGAAGCATTGAGCACTTACCACTTGTCACGCACCACTCGCCACTTTTTCAGGGAATATACTGACAAACTTGGGGTCATTCTTCACAGGGAGACGTGCCAATGGGTCTGCCCGGAGGTCGAAGGCGCATGCAGGAGCTGGTGCGGCTGCACTACGAAGCGCTATATCGCTACGCCTATCGCCTGAGCGGCTCGGCCAACGAGGCGGCGGATTTGACGCAGGAGGCTTTTTGTCAAGCACAGGCGAAGTTCGGTCAGCTGCGTGACACCACGCGGGCCAAGGCCTGGCTGTTTAGCATCTTGCGGAACACCTATTTGCACCGAGTGCGGGACGCGCGTCGCGACAAGTTGGTCCCCTTGGATTACGTCGGCGACCTGCCAGAACGGCCGCCAGAGCAGCTGTCGGAGATCGACGCACAAGTTTTGCAGGAAGCCCTCAATCAGCTCCCGGAAGAGTTTCGATCGCCGCTGATCTTGTATTATTTTGATGATTTTAGTTATCGTGACATCGCCGAGCACATGGCTGTGCCGATCGGAACTGTGATGTCACGGTTGGCCCGTGCCAAGGCCTACCTGCGAGCCAAGCTGCTGCCAGTGGTGGCCGACGGATTAGGGAGGGGGAGCGATGGATTGTAAAAACGCCCGCCTGTTGCTGGAAGTGGCCCATCCCCTGGCCACCGAACTCGATGCGCGCGACACGGCGGAATTGGCGGGCCATCTGTCTGATTGCCCCGACTGCGGGCCCTGGGCCGAGACCGAGCATCGTCTTGACGAAATGTTCGGGAACGCCATGCGCGCCGTGCCGGTGCCCGACGGCCTGGCTCAGCGGATTATCGGCCGATTGCACGTGGAACGCGACGCCTGGTATCGCGGCTGGGCGGTACGGGCCGCCGGCGTGGCAGCGGCGCTGCTCCTGACGGTGTGGGCTAGCTGGGCATTTTGGCTGGGAAAGAAACCAGCGCTCGATATGGACGAGTTTGTTTTCGAAACCGAACAATTCTTGTACAAACCCGAGCTGGTCGAACAAGCTTTCGCGGCGAAAGGCGTCAAAATGTTGGCGCCGCCGAATTTTGACTACACCTTGTTGCATTCCCACGGCATGGCCGATTTTCAGAGCAGGCGCGTGCCCTTTCTTGAGTTTTTCCAACCTGGCAATAAGGACGTTCCCTCTGGCATGGCCAAAGTTTATGTCGTGTCCACCGAGCAGTTTCGCCTGGACGACGCCAAAAACTTGACGGTTGCTGGAAGCAGGCAAAACATCGTGGTCCGTCCCAACGACAAGAATGCCAGCTTCGCGTACATCATCGTTTACCCGGTTGGCGCCAGTCTTGAAAGATCCTTTTTCAAGGTTCCAACCGCTCCCAAGCTCTGATTTGGCCAAGGCACGCCACTGCATCAAGCTTGCAATTGCACTAGACATTCCCGCCGCTCTTCTGCTATAGCCCGCGCCTCATTCTCTTGCCGGACCGGTATTAGGAGGCACGGACTGCCATGCAAAAGCTGCTCCTGGCCGCGACAGCGGCTTGTTGGGGAATCTTGGGCATATGCCACGCCCAGCAAAGCGTTGGCACGCCCAACGAGCCTTTTGGCGTTCCCGTCGGTCCTCAAAAGGCCGCTCCTGGCCAGTTTGCCTTGCCTACCACTCCCGGCTACCAAAAACTGCCGACGGCGCCGCAGCCCGGCGCGGAGTTCCTTGGCACTCAACCCAACTACGCCGGCAACAGTTTTGTGCAGCCCGGCGCCATGGCAGAAAAAAACAGCCCCATTTGGGACTACCTCCGCCAAAACTTCGACACTCCGGATCCCAATCAGGATATCGCCATTCAACCCAACGCCGGCAACTGGGTGATGTGCATCCAGTCCTACAGCGGCAAGGACGCGGCCAAGATGGCGCGCGACCTGGTCATCGAGCTGCGTGGCAACGCCGCTTACAAGCTCAATGCCTTCACTTATCGCCAGGGCGTGGACGAGTGCAAAGCAGAACAACAGCGCATCAAGGACGAGGTCGCGCGCAAGCAGGCGGAATTTGCCAAAAACAACTTGCCGCTTGACACTCCCCTCCGCATTGCTTTCACCCGTTACGAAATTCAGTATGCGGTGCTGATCGCCGGCTACAAAGACAAAGAGTCCGCCAAAATCGCCATGGATGATTTGCGGAAAAAGAAATTGCCGGACCTCGATCCTAACAAGGTCCAGCTCGACATGAAATACGGGGTGGAGTACGACAAAAGCGGCGCGCCCACCAAAGCTGCCGCCGTGGCCATCAATCCGCTCGCCCAGGCCTGGGTTTGCCCTAATCCTTCCAAGCGCGCGGACCGGTCCACCGGCCCCAGTGCCGAAGACATGGCGCTCATGAAGAAGCTCAACGCTCAGGAGCCTTACAGTTTGCTGAAATGCCCCAAGAAAATCACCCTGGCCGTCAGAGAATTCGCCATGCCGTCCGAGCTTCGCACGGACAAAACAACCACGATGTCATTTTTGGAAAAAATCGGCCTGACCAGCGCGCCTGCTACATATGACACTGCGGCCATCAGTGCTCAGAACCTGGCCGACTTGCTGCGCAAGGGCAACTTCGAGGCCTACGTGCTGCACACCAAGTATTCCAGTTACGTGACCGTCGGCAGCTATGACAGCGAACAAGACCCGCGCATAGAGCGCGATCGCAAGAATCTAGCGGAGATCAACGGGCAACTCAACCCCGCCGCCCGGCTGGCCGCCCAGCCCCGGCTGATGGCGGTGCCAAGATAACGGAGCGAACAACTCATTGTCCTCATCGCCGTGGCAGCCATGCAGCAACAGGCTTAGCCCGGCGCACCAAAACAGCACCGCCAGCCATCTGATGAACTGCGGCAACGTCAGTGCAGTTTGATTGATGCCGATGTAACGCATCGCGCGCTCTTCCTTGGTAAAAAACCCAAAGCAATTGTCACCGCCGCTTTGCATAATGACAAGCTATCAGCCAACAAAAAACCCTCGTGGCAAGGTAGCCACAAGGGTTTTGCGTTCGGTCAAATCACGGGCTATTTCTTGGGATGCGCCGGCACAATAAACGGGTCCGTCAGCGGATGATGTCCAGTCTTGCCGATAAAGACCTTGTCGGCGTGGTGCTTGCCATCGATCCACAGGTTCCAGTGAATCGCCTTGGCTTCCTTGCTGACCTGGAAATCGATGCCGTCGATGTGCCGATCGGTCTTGAAGTCGATGGTGATCTCGTGGCGTTTTTCATGGATGCGCCACCAATCGCCATATTTGCCCTTGAACTCCAGGTCATGCGGTTCCAGGCCGGTGATGACTCCACCTTCGATATGAATCTTTCCCGTGAAGTGGTGCAACGTCCTGGCGGTGGTGGTGCGGACATGCCAGCCGGTTTTGCTGGCCCACACGGCATAGCGAGCCGGCTCGCCCGCCTTGAACCCTTTGGGCTCACCCTTGACTTCGAATACCTCTTTGGCCTTGTCTTTGCCTTTCACCTGGCCCAGAACCGATTCCGGCTGGCTTACGAACAGGCATAGACCGCAGGTTGCGGTCAAGACGCAACCAAAGCAATATAGATGGGAACGCATCAAACATCTCCTTGAACAGAATTACCATCGTGCAAGGGCAGACGTGGATGCAGCGCGTGTTCCGATATAGATTGGACACCGGGATAAGGGTAGAAGTTCCGGTCTGCAAACAGAAACCCGCGGCACCCGAGCC
>DASRAT010001032.1:0-8942 GCA_035638015.1 Gemmataceae bacterium
GGCGAAGGACGGCAAAAAAATCTTGCAAGCAGAAGCGAAGTGATGCAATGTCTGTTCGCCCGGACCATCTGAACGGACCATCTGCGAGTTTCATCGGTAGCGTGTTCCGCGATGCCAGCCATACCGTCCTCCGTGCGCGCAAACTTCAACAGGGAGCAATGTAATGCCTAAAACTTCGGTACGCACTTCTGACAACGAAAGGCTTGACACAAAGCTTCTGCTGCAAACCCTCGCCGCTGTGAAGAAGGGAGACTTCACGCTGCGCTTGCCGAGCAGCTGGAGCGGTCTCGATGGCAAGATCGCGGACACACTGAACGACATCATAGAGATGATGTCTGACAGCACCAAAGAAATGGAACGAGTCAGCCGGGCCGTCGGCCGCGAAGGAAAGCTTTCTCAGCGCGTCGCTCCCGCCGCAACCCGCGGATCGTGGAAAAGTCGGGTCGATGCAGTCAATGATTTGATCGAAAACCTGGTCCGTCCGACCGCTGAAATGGCGCGCGTCATCGGCGCCGTCGCCAAAGGCAATCTTACGGAGACCGTCGCGCTGGAAGCTGAAGGACAACCCCTGCGCGGTGAGTTCCTGAGCACGGCAAAGATGGTCAATGCCATGGTTAAGCAACTCGATGCCTTCGCCGGCGAGGTGACCCGCGTCGCCCGTGAGGTCGGCACCGAAGGCAAGCTCGGCGGCCAGGCCGTCGTCCCGGGTGTCGCGGGTACATGGAAAGATTTGACCGATAACGTCAACATGATGGCCGGTAATTTGACCGCTCAAGTGCGCAGCATCGCGGATGTCACCATCGCCGTCGCTAACGGCGACTTGTCCAAAAAAATCACCGTGGACGTGCGCGGCGAGATCCTCCAGCTCAAAGAAGCCATCAACACCATGGTCGATCAGTTGCGTAGCTTCGCTGCCGAAGTGACCCGCGTCGCGCGTGAGGTTGGCACCGACGGCAAGCTCGGCGGCCAGGCCGTGGTCCCCGGCGTCGCGGGAACCTGGAAAGATCTGACCGATAGCGTCAACGCCATGGGCGGCAACTTAACGGCCCAGGTCCGCAACATCGCCCAGGTCACCACCGCCGTGGCTCGCGGCGATCTGTCGCGCAAGATCACCGTGGACGTGAAGGGCGAAATCCTCGAGCTGAAAAACACCATTAACACCATGGTGGATCAACTCAATGCCTTCGCGGCCGAGGTGACCCGCGTGGCCCGCGAAGTCGGCACCGAAGGTAAGCTCGGCGGACAGGCCCGCGTCTCCGGCGTCGCCGGCACCTGGAAAGACCTCACCGACAACGTCAACGTCATGGCCGCCAACCTCACCGACCAGGTCCGCGGCATCGTCAAGGTCGTGACCGCCGTGGCTAACGGCTCCCTCAAGGAAAAGCTAACCGTCGAGGCCAAGGGCGAGGTCGCGGCCCTGGCCGAAACCATCAACAACATGACCGATACCCTGGCGACATTTGCCGAGCAGGTCACCTCGGTGGCCCGCGAGGTCGGCGTAGAAGGCCGTCTGGGCGGCCAGGCCAACGTCCCCGGCGCCGCCGGCACCTGGAAAGATTTGACCGGCAACGTCAATCTGCTCGCTGCCAACCTCACCACACAAGTGCGGGCCATTGCCGAGGTCGCCACCGCCGTCACCAAGGGCGATTTGACCCGCTCGATTCAGGTCGATGCCCGCGGCGAAGTGGCAGAACTCAAAGACAACATCAACGCCATGATCCGCAATCTCCGCGGCACCACGGAGCAAAACACCGAGCAGGACTGGCTCAAAACCAACCTGGCCCGTTTTACGAGCATGATGCAGGGCCAACGCGACCTGGTCACGGTCGGCCAGAAATTGCTGTCCGAATTGGCGCCGCTGGTCAGCGCCCAGTACGGTGTCGTCTACCAAAACATCGGTGAGGAAGAGGATGCCCGCCTCAAGATGCTGGCCACTTACGCCTATTCCGACACCGACAGTTTGCCGCGCGAGTTTCGCGTCGGCGAAGGCCTGGTGGGCCAATGTGCCGTCGAAAAACGCCGCATACTGTTGACCGACGTGCCCCAAGATTACATCCGCATCAGTTCTGGTTTGGGCCAAACCACGCCGCGCAATAGCATCGTTTTGCCAGTGCTTTTCGAGGGAGAGGTCAAGGCCGTGATCGAACTGGCCACGTTGGCGCCGTTCACGCAAACCCATCTCACGTTCTTGACACAGTTGACTGAAAGCATCGGCATCGTGCTGAACACCATCGAAGCCACGATGCGCACCGAGGGTTTGCTGCAGCAATCGCAAAAACTGGCCACGGAATTGCAAACCCAGCAAAAAGAATTGCAGCAAACCAACGAGCAGCTGGCCCAGAAGGCTCAGCAGCTGGCCGAGCAAAACGCCGAGGTGGAACGCAAAAACATCGAGATCGAGCACGCCCGCCACGCATTGGAAGAAAAAGCAGCCGAACTGGCGCTGACCTCGAAATACAAATCCGAGTTCCTGGCCAACATGTCCCACGAGCTGCGGACGCCGCTCAACAGCATCTTGATCCTCGGTCAGCAGATGAGCGAAAACACCGAAGGCAATCTCACCGGCAAGCAAGTGGAGTTCGCCAAGACCATCCACGACGCCGGCGCTGACCTGCTCAATCTCATCAGCGACATTCTTGACCTGTCCAAGATCGAATCCGGCACCGTGACTGTCGAGCCGGAAGAGGTTTCGTTCGCCATACTCCGTGAAACCATGGAGCGTAATTTCCGCCATGTGGCCGAGACCAAAAACCTCGCGTTTCAGATCGAATTCGATCCGCGCTTGCCGCGGACCATCAACACCGATGTCAAACGACTGCAACAGGTCCTCAAAAATCTGCTGTCGAACGCCTTCAAGTTCACGGCCCAGGGGCACGTCAAACTGCGCATCGGCCTGGCCGAACACGGTTGGAATCCCGATCACAACATGCTTAACCGCTCGCCCGCGGTGATCAGTTTTTCGGTGACCGACACCGGCATCGGCATCGCTCCCGACAAGCAGCGCATCATTTTTGAAGCTTTTCAACAGGCCGACGCCGGCACCAGCCGGCGCTACGGCGGCACCGGCCTGGGCCTGGCGATCAGCCGTGAACTGGCCACTTTGCTCGGCGGCGAGATCCGCCTGACGAGCGTGCCCAACCAGGGCAGCACCTTCACGCTCTACCTCCCGCAGGCTTTCATGGGCGTGGTGGCGGTCAAGGAAAAAACTTCCCCGTCACATCAGGCGATCCCAGTCGCGTTGCCCGCCCCCAAGCAGGAAGAGGTTCCCGACGACCGCAACAGCCTCCAGGACGGCGAGCCGTGCATCTTGATCGTCGAAGACGATCCCCATTATGGACGAGTGCTGCTGGGCCTGGTGCGGGACAAAGGCTTCAAAGGATTGGTGGCCCACCGCGGCAGCGTTGCCTTGTCATTGGCCCAAAAGCACCAGCCGACCGCGATCACGCTCGATGTTTTCCTGCCGGATATGCTCGGCTGGACCGTCCTCAGCCATTTGAAGCAAGACCCGGCCACGCGGCACATTCCGGTCCAGATCATCACCATGGCCGAGGAACGCCAGCATGGCCTGGAGCGCGGCGCCTTCGCTTACCTGGTCAAGCCGCTTACCACCGACGAATTGGAGGCCGCTTTTGACCGCGTCATCCAGTTCACTTCCACGCACGTCAAACAGTTGCTCGTAGTCGAGGACGACGAGGTAGAACGCATGAGCGTGCTGGAATTGCTCGGCCACGAAGACATTGCCATTACTGCCGTCGGCACCGGCGCCGAGGCCTTGGCGAAACTCAAAGAACGTCGCTTCGATTGCCTGGTCCTTGATTTGCGCTTGCCCGATATTTCTGGTTTCGATCTGCTGGACAAAATCCGGCAGGAGCCAAAGTACCACGACTTACCTATTGTTGTGTTCACGGGCAAGGAATTGACCGAAGACGAGGAAATGCAGCTGCGTAAAATGGCCAAAAGCATCATTATCAAGGGTGTGCAATCGCCCGAGCGTCTCCTGGACGAAACGGCCCTGTTCTTGCACCGCGTCACGACGCAACTGCCCGAATCGAAACAAAGGATGCTGGAACGGCTGCACCAGAGCGACGAAGTCCTGGCCAGCCGCAAAGTGTTGGTGGTGGACGACGACGTCCGCAACATCTTTGCGTTGACGAGCCTGCTGGAGCGCCACAACATGAAGGTTGCCAGCGCCGACAACGGTCGCGCCGCCATCGATTTGCTGACGCAAGACGACGACATCGACATTGTGCTGATGGACATCATGATGCCGGAAATGGACGGTTACGAAACGATGCGAACGATTCGGCAGAACTCGCGGCACCGGCTGTTGCCAATGATCGCCCTCACCGCCAAAGCCATGAAAGGCGACCGCGAAAAATGCTTGGAGGCTGGCGCTTCGGACTACATCGCCAAACCCGTGAACAGTGAACAGCTGCTGTCCCTCATGCGCGTTTGGCTGCACCGGTAATTCTCATGGCCAAAGTCAATATCCTGCTGGTCGACGACCAACCCGGCAAACTGCTGTCTTACCAGGCGATTCTGGGGGACCTTGGCGAAAACCTGGTCCTGGTCAACTCCGGGCGCGAAGCCCTGCAATACTTGCTGCGCAATGAATGCGCGCTGATCTTGCTGGACGTGGTCATGCCTGAAATGGACGGCTTCGAAACTGCTTCCATGATTCGCCAGCGTCCCCGCCTGGAGCGAACACCCATCATTTTCGTGACCGCTTTCAGCACCTCCGACCTGGATCGGCTAAAGGGCTACGAGTTGGGCGCAGTGGACTATGTGTTTGCCCCGATTGTGCCGGAGATTTTGCGGGCCAAGGTGTCGGTATTCGTAGAACTGTATCGCAATCGCCGCGAACTCGCCACCGCCATGGAGCAGCTGCGGTCGGAAATTGCCGAGCGCGAGCGTGCCCAGGAACAAGCTTTGCAGGCCGAGCGGTTGGCCGCCATTGGGCAAATGGTCGCCGGCCTGGCCCATGAAAGCCGCAATGCGCTGCAACAGACTCTCGCCTGCGTGGAAATGCTGCGCCGCCGCGTCACCGACGCCACGAACATCTCGCTGATCGACGGCATTCAGAAGGCACAGGACCGCCTGCATCATCTGCTGGAAGAGGTCCGCCAGTATGCCGCGCCGGTCGGACTGACTCGCGATAGATACGATTTGGCGGAAGTGTGGCGCTCGGCCTGGAGCCAACTGGCGCCAATCCGCGAGGGTCGCAACGTGCATTTCGTGGAAGACAGCAGCTCCTTGACATTGGAGTGCCTGGTCGATCCGTTTGCCATCGAACAGGTTTTTCGTAATGTTTTCGAGAATGCAATGGCGGCAAGCGGAGATCCTGTCAAAATCGAGGTGGCCTGCTCGGAAGCGGATCTTGGCGGGCTCAAGGCTGCGCGGATTCGTGTCGCGGACAACGGCACCGGCCTGAGCGAGGAGCAAAAACAGCGCATTTTTGAGCCTTTTTACACTACCAAAACGCGCGGCACAGGCCTGGGCATGGCAATCGCCAAACGCATCGTGGAAGCTCACGGCGGCAAGATTGCCGTGGCCGATCACTACGCCGGCGGAACGGCCATCGAACTTGTGCTACCCAGGGGGCTATCATGAATCGGAACCTTCGAATAGGCGTGGCCGAGGATGAGCCGCTGATGCAGCGCTACCTGGAAGAAACGCTCACGTTGCTGGGCTGTCAGGTCCTTTTTCTGGCCGGCACGGGCCGCGAATTCGTCGACCAGTGCAAGGAGAAAAAGCCGGATCTGCTAATCACCGACATCCGCCTACCCGACATGGATGGCTTGGAAGCAGCCGCAGCTGTTTATGCCCATGAGCCAGTGCCGATTATTGTCATCACAGCCTTTCACGAGCCGGCGCTCATCGAACGCGCGGAACGCAATCATGTGCTCGCCTATTTGGTCAAACCGGTCAAGCAGCAGGACCTCGAGCCGGCAATCGCCATTGCCATGACGCGCTTTCAAGAGTTTCGGGCCATGCGCCAGGAGGCGGACACCTTGCGACAAGCGCTGGAAGACCGCAAATTGATTGAGCGGGCCAAGGGTATCATCATGAAACGGGCCAAGCTGGACGAACCCGAGGCTTTTCGGCGTTTGCAAAAGCTGGCTCGGGACAAAAATGCGAAATTGGTGGAAATTGCCAAAATCGTGGTGACCGCGGAAGAAGCGTATTAGTTTCTTGCCTCTGACATTTTCAATGTGCGGAAGCAATGTGGGACGGCCTTCCCAGGCCGTCCCACATTGCGGAGACTTGACAACCGCAATCGCGCTTCCCTATAGTGACATAGCGATTCCGTGCCCGGACTTCGGCCGTCACGACCACGAGCTTTTGCAAATCCGGCATTTGCTCTCGCGGCCAGCCGTTCACGATACTTTCATTCTTTTCATTCAAGTTCCTTTTCGCCTGTCCTCTAGCTTCGGCATTCATCCACTGGCGCTCTTGAATCGGCCCAGCGCATTGATGCTTGTAATTCGGCAACTTGCCCCGCCGCAAGGTCCCGGATTTGCAGCGTAATCGTCATCCGGCAAACGAGGTACGCGCCATGTGGAATAAAGACGCTTTGCAAGACTTGATTCACACTCGCCTGGCCGACCATCCACTGATTCTGGTCGCCAATCGCGAGCCTTACCAGCACCGCTTTGCGGGCGGCCGCATCGAATGCGTGCCGCCGGCCAGCGGCATGGTGTCGGCGCTCGAACCGATCATGCGCAGCTGCGGCGGCGTCTGGGTCGCTCATGGAAGTGGCAACGCCGATCGCAAAACCGTGGACGCCCACGATCAGATCCGCGTGCCACCACAGGATCCCAGTTACACGCTGCGGCGCGTTTGGCTTTCGAAGGGCCAGGTGGAAGGTTATTACAACGGGCTGGCCAACGAAGGGCTGTGGCCGCTGTGCCACATGGTTTTCACGCGGCCGGTTTTCAATCCGCGCCACTGGCCCGTCTACCGCCAGGTCAATGAGCATTTCGCCCACGCCGTGCTCGAAGAGGCGAGTGACAACGCCGCGTTCGTATTCATCCAGGATTATCACTTCGGTTTGTTGCCGCGCGTGCTCAAGGAAGGCAACTCCAAGCTCATCGTTGCCCAGTTCTGGCATATTCCCTGGCCCAGCCCCGAGGTGTTTCAGACCTTTCCCTGGAAAGAAGAACTACTCGACGGCCTTTTGGGCAATGATCTGCTCGGCTTTCACTTGCGATACCACTGCAAAAACTTTCTGGACACCGTCGATCGCACGCTGGAGGCCAAGGTCGATTATGAGCGCTTCGAAGTCACGCGGGGCGGCAAAACCACGGTGGTCCGGCCGTTTCCGATCAGCATCGATTTCGAGGAACATGAGCAATTGGCTGCCAGCGCTGCCGTGGAGGGCGACATGGAGCGCTGGCGCCAGCAGCTGGGCCTGACCGATGAAATCCTCGGCATCGGTATCGACCGCATTGATTACACCAAGGGCATTCCCGAACGGCTCCATGCCCTGGATCTACTGCTGGAAAAGCACCCCGAATATCGCCAGCGCATCGTCTTCGTGCAAATCGGCGTGCCGACGCGCTCCCACGTTCCCCAGTACAAACGGCTGGACGACGACATCGACAGCCTCGTGGAAGAGATCAACTGGCGCTGGAGCAGCGACTCGTGGCGGCCCATCGTTTATCTCAAGCAACAACAGGGACCAGTCCAGATGATGGCCTTGCACCGGCTGGCCGACTTCTGCGTGGTCAGTTCGCTGGACGACGGCATGAACTTGGTCGCCAAGGAGTTTGTCGCCAGCCGCGTGGACGGCGATGGGGCCCTGATTTTGAGCCGATTCACCGGAGCGGCTCGAGAACTGTCGCAGGCCCAGCTGGTCAATCCCTTTGCCGTCGAGGAAGTGGCGGCGGCGATGCACGCCGTTTTGACCATGCCCGAAGAAGATCGCCGCAGGCATATGCAGAAGATGCGCACGGCAGTGGCGGACAACAACATCTATCGCTGGGCCGGCAAATTCCTGTCCAGTCTGCTCAACTTCGAGTTTCCCGAAAGCCCGCGCGAAGAGCGTGAGGCAGTGGCGCTGGCGGGGTAAAGGTGATCTAATGGCAGGCTGGAAAGCCTGCCCACGATTTTCTTGTCGGAGATTTCGTCATGAATCAACATCTTTTTGACGCTGTCCAAGAAGTGGAGCAGCGCATAATCAACGCCAACCATGTGTTGGTGTGCCTGGACTACGACGGCACCCTCACCCATTTTGCCGCCAATCCGCTCGGCGCTCATTTGTCGCAGCAGATGGAGCGCGTGCTGCTTTCGCTATCGGAACATGGCCACGCCTCGCTGGCGATTGTCAGCGGCCGCGACCGTGCCGACCTGCAAAGCCGAATCAGCATTCCCGGCGTCTTTTATGCCGGCAACCACGGCCTGGAAATCAGCGGCCCCGGCTACATGTTCGTGGAGCCCACCGCCGCCGAAAACTCCAATGCATTGAAGGAACTTGCTCAACAGCTGGAAGCCAAGCTAGCCTCAATCACTGGCGCGATCGTCGAAAACAAGGGCCTGACGATTAGTGTCCATTACCGGCAAGTTGCCGCAGAACAAGTGGACGAGGTCCGCTCCCTGGTCCACGCCACGCTGGCCGCCGCCAAGCATCCTTTCGTACTGAGCCGTGGCGAAAAAGTGTTCGAAATTCGGCCCCGCGTCTACTGGAACAAAGGCAACGCCGTCGGCTGGATTCAAGAAAAAATCGACAAACCGGACATCCTGGCGATCTACGTCGGCGACGACACTACCGACGAGGATGCCTTTGCCGCACTGGACGACGGCATCACCGTGAAGGTCGGCGAAGCCCTCGAAACGGCGGCCCGTTACAAAGTAAGCGGCACGGCGGAGGTCCGCAAGCTGCTGGAATGGCTCGACGAAGTGCTCGAACATAAAGCCCTCCGCCAGGCAGAGGCCTGTGCCAG
>DASRAT010001033.1:0-2316 GCA_035638015.1 Gemmataceae bacterium
CGGTGTCGTGAATGAAGATTGGCTGTATCTGCGGCAATGTCCTTCGGGACCAGACGGATCATATTCCGTACAAGGCGTATTTCGTGGCCGACCAGGACTTTGAAGACCTCGTCGTGGGGATCGAGCAGCGACTCGCCGGGATGACGCAGGGCGGCGGCACGCCGACACCAACCAACCAGACACCGTTGCGCGTACTTTGGGACGCAATGCGTTCTTATAAGCGCACCATGTATCAGTGCAGCAATTGCGGCCGCCTTTGCCTTGACGACCCGGATAATCCGCGCGAGTTGCAATGGTTCAAGCCCGAAGATGACAGGCAGTGGAAACGCGTGCTGGCTTCCGTCAAAGGCGAGGGCTCGAAGGTATGGTTGAGAAACTTGGTTGGGCACTGGGACTCATCTCGGTCTCAAGGCCACATTTGGTTTGACCCGGCGGCCGGGGAGAAGGGCGGGGTTGAACAGTTCGCCGACTGGTCAAGCTTGCTGGCCCGGTATTACGAATTGTTCGAGCTGCTGAAGGCAGAGGGCAACTTGGCCGGCGCGCGCCTGGGCATAGGCAACGAGGGCGAACCGATTCGGGATGTCCACTCTTGGTTGCCGACACGATAACGGAGGCCGTAGAATCGCGTTGCACTAAACCACGCCAGCATTAGCTTTTTCCAAAAGGCCACGCCGATGCGAACTATTTGCCTTTTTTTCGGACTGACTCTCTTGGCGACTTTCGCTAGCGCCCAGGAGAACAAAGTGGCCGAAGTCAGCCGTATCCGACTCTATCTTCCTGATAAGCTGTTGCGTCAGCGTGTCGGTGACGCTGATCCACTTGTCGTTTACATCAAGTCGCTTCAGAAGGAGACTGGGGCGTTCTGGGAAAAAGCCGAAAAGCCAAACGCAAAGGGGTTGCTCCTTGTCGTCGGTGTAAAGCCCGACAAGAAAGCCAAGGTTTGGTGCCAAGCGGTAGAGGGTGAGATTCCGGCTACGACGCTCTCCCAGTTCGAAAAACAATTGAGCGCGCTGGCACCGGTCGCAGTCAAGGAAGGCCCGATCGCATTCGCACTCGAGATCAAACTCGCCGGTCAGCAGCCGGCGAAATTCCCCGAGATGCCGAAGGCGTGGGCCGACGCCGCTAAGGACGCCAAGACACCGCTCCAAATACCGGATGGCTTGTTCAAGGTCGTCTGGCCAGACTAGATATCAGGTCCGACCAGATGCTCAACTTGAATAGGGAGTTGAGGAGCAAGGCGGAGCCAGCCTCCTGCTCCCCAGTCCCCACTCCCTACTCCCTCCAATCCTAATCCCGCCCCGCCAGCCGCCGCGCCGCCTCCACCAGCCGCAAAAACTCCTCCCGATGCCCATTCGCATCCGGCCGGGCCGCGCCTTGCGCCAGTTGCAGCACGCTTGAATACGTCGCCGTCCCCCGGTGCGGCGACTCGCGCAGCAGCATCCCGAACGACGCGGCCGCGGCGGCGAACCGGAAATCGGCGCTGGCGTCGGCGACCGGACGTTTGCCGTTCTTCACGGCGTGCGTCAGTAGCTTGCTCTTGGTTTCTTCCGGCAGGGTGTAGCGCACTTTGACCGTGAGCAATTCCGGCGTGTCGGCGGCGTTGGCCAGGTCGGACTTTTTCCGGTACTTGAGGGGATCGATGCCGGGCACCTGGATCGGCACGCCGGGGGGTACGATCTCGTACAGGGCTGTGACGGTGTGGCCCGCGCCCATGTCGCCGGCGTCTTTCGTATCGTCGTTGAAATCCTGGTGCTTGAGCAGGCGGTTCTCGTAGCCGATCAGGCGATAGGCTTGCACCCACGCGGGGTTGAATTCCACCTGCACCTTCACGTCCTTGGCGATCGGCACCAGTCCGCCCACCTGCTCGACGAACACCTTGTGCGCCTCGGCCAGCGTGTCGATGTAGGCGTACTGGCCGTTGCCGTTCTGGGCGAGGCTCTCCATGAAGGAGTCCTTGAGATTGCCCATGCCGAAGCCGAGCACGGACAGGAAGACGCCCGTCTTGCGTTTGTCCTCGATCATGCGGATGAGGTCGGCGCCAGTGACGCCGACGTTGAAATCGCCGTCGGTGCCGAGGATGACGCGGTTGGCGCCGCCGGGGATGAAGTTGTCCTTGGCCAGCCGATAGGCGAGCACGATCCCCTCGCCGCCGTTGGTCGAGCCTTCAGCGTTGAGCCGGTCGATGGCGGCCAGGATCGCGTCATGCTGATCGCCCGGCGTGGAAGCGAGCGCCAATCCCGCGCTGCCTGCGTAGGTGACGATGCCGACGCGATCGCGGCGATTGAGTTGCCGGACCAGCAGGGACAGCGATTGCTT
>DASRAT010001034.1:0-6584 GCA_035638015.1 Gemmataceae bacterium
AGGCCGCCGATACTCGCAAATCGGGCGTGGCTGCCGCCCAGCTGCGAGAGCTTTACGTGGAGGCAATGTTGAAATACGCCAAAGAGAAAAACTGGCCGCCGATTGTCGATGTGTTTCACCCCCTGGCGGACCTGCAAAAGAACGGCCAAAGGGACGACGACAAATATACGATCCTCAAGGATAAGATTCACCTGACCGACCCGGCTTACATCGCCTGGGGTTACTTTCTCTATCAAGGCCTGAACCCCGTCAACATGGATAGCAGCGCCGTTTTGAATGCCGACGGCACGGCAGCTTCAGGCAAACGCTGCACCATCTCGGACATGAAGGCGACCGAGGCTGGCCTATCTTTTACACGGCAAGATGACGTGTTGCCCATTCTTCCACCAGGCACTTTGCCGCCGCGCAAGCACGTGCCGCTCGAGAAATGGTCGGCATACATCTTCCAAATCAATGGCTTGGCGAAGGCCAATTACGAAATTCGCTGCGAAGGCAAACTTTTAGGAACGACTTCCGCGGAGGCTTTGGGCAAGGGTGTCAACCTCAACACCTTGCTATTGGATGGCAACAAAACCGCGCCCTGGGACGCTCTGGCCCGGCAACTCTGGGACGGCAAAGGGCTTGACCAGGTTGGCAAAACGCGCTGGCGGTTTGAGGTGTCCAAGGTGAAATGATGCCGGCCGTGACACAACACTTGAATGGCCGGTCAACATTCGTTTCATTGCACCCCCCCGGACACACACAAAGGCAGCGAATTCACCCAATTTTTGCTGGGAAATGCGCCCATATTCGTTGCACACCGTCGGGTGCGAGCCGGAAACGTAATCGATGGACGCAATCCGTCAATCAGGCGGTGACACGGCAACAGGATTGTTTCTTCACGGTATTTTCGCATTTGCGGAGATGTTGTTGAACGACCGTCGGGGACGGCCCGGGATCATTGTCTTGCCTTGCAGTTTCGCCGAGTTAGCGAAATCTAAAGTCGAATTTATCTCTCGCTCATCGCCGTTTCAGGTCGGGGGGCTACATTTCCTGAAATTTGCCGTTCAAAGTCCTTCAGCTCGAAAACTAAAAGACCTGTTGATCGCCCATTACCCTTTCCTGGCGAGGAAGTCCCATGAAAACGTTCACAATCAGAATTGCACCTGTGGTTGCGGTCGGCCTTCTGGGCTGGCTCCTTGGCTTTGTCGGCCGCGGCGGCGCGACTACCCCGCCGGAGCAGAACAAAGACTTCGTTGGCTGGACTACCGAGTTCGGCGAGGACAAAAAGGACCTCATGAACACCGGGAAGAATCCTTATTTCATCCTGGAGCCGGGCCATTTCACTATCATGGAAGCCGGCGACGAACGCATCGTACACACTGTCCTGTTTGAGACCAAGATGGTGGACGGCGTGGAAACACGCGTCGTCGAGGAAAGAGAGACCAAAGGCGAAACCTTGGTCGAAGTTTCGAGGAATTACTACGCGATCAGCAAGCGCACCAACAGCGTCTATTATTTCGGTGAAGAGGTGGACATTTACAAGAACGGCAAAATCACCTCTCACGAGGGCTCGTGGATGTCCGGAGTCAAGGGCGCCAAATACGGCCTGATGATGGCAGGCACGCCATTGGTCAAGGGAAAATACTACCAGGAGATCGCACCCGGCCAGGCCATGGACCGCGCCGAGATCATTAGTGTGACGGAAACCATGGCAACGCCTGCCGGCACGTTCAAGAATTGCCTGGTAACGGAAGAAACCAGTGCGATGGAACCGGACAAGATGAACAAGTATTACGCTCCCGGCATTGGCCAAATCAGCGACGGCAAGCTGAAACTGGTCAAGCATGGATTCCTTGACAAGGCCAAGGCCAAATGACTCGGCAATAGGGTACAATACCTCGGGGTGTGCCGCCCGTTGGCCAGTGGCCGGCCGGCGTGGCATCCCGAGGGCAACACGCATGGGAATCCGCATACTGGTGGTGGAGGACGAGGCGCCGATTGCAGATTTCGTCACGCGCGGCTTGCGTGAGGAGGGGTTCACGGTCGAGCACGCCGCCGATGGCGAGGCTGGCTGGCATGCGCTGCACACCTGCTCGTGGGATGTGGTATTGCTGGATTGGTGGCTGCCAGGGCAAGATGGCCTGGCGCTATTGAACCGCATGCGGCAAACGGATCGATTTACTCCCGTCTTGTTCTTGACGGCGCGCGACGCCGTCAACGACCGTGTCAAGTGCCTCAACGCCGGCGCTGACGATTACCTGTGTAAGCCGTTTGCTTTCGAAGAATTGTTGGCCCGCGTCCGCGCCTTGGCCCGCCGCCGCGAAGGCGGCACCACCCTGGTCAGCAGCCACGGCGTGCGGCTTGATCTCGCCAGCCAGCGTGCGGACCGCGACGGACACCCGCTCGATCTGACCGCCAAGGAGCAATCCCTGTTGCTGTTGTTCCTGCGCCACCCCGGCGAGGTGTTGTCGCGGACGCGGATTTACGAGCAAGTTTGGGACGAGCGCTTTGACGGCATTTCCAACACGCTGGAGGTCCACATCATGGAGCTGCGCCGCAAGCTGGAGGCTCATGGACCACGGTTGATTCACACCTTGCGCAATCGCGGCTATCTCTTTGGCGAGCAAGCCACACCAGTCCGGGAGGCAAGTCGATGAGTCTCACCACGCGCGTGTTGGTCTTCTTCCTTAGCGCCTTGGCCCTGGTTCTGGTGGGGTTTTCGGCAACGCTGTATGCGCTGGCGCACCGCCATTTGACTAACCAGGTGGACGAGCGTCTGATGGCGGCCCTGGACATGCTTGACGCGGCCGTTGACCGCGATCCCAAGGGCTTAAGGTGGGAGCCGCACGAACACCTGGTTCCGTTGGGCGACGATACTGGACCGGAAGCAGTCCGTTGGGAAGTTCGCGACCACAAAGGCAATGTCCTGGCCTGCTCTAACAACGTGGGCGAGATCGCCCTGGGCGAAAACCCGGTGGTCAACGGGCAGGTTTCCGATCAGGGTGTCGAATGGCTGGAGCGGGGCGGCCAGCGCTGGCAACTGGCCTGGCGGCGCGTGTATGGCAGCCACGTATCAACAGCGAGTGTGCCAGGCAAATCATCGCCGCGCCTCTCGATGATGACGCTAACGGCCGGCATGTCGCTTGAGCCAATGCACGCCACACTCAACAGGCTGGCTATGGCGCTGGGCGGCTTGTCCGGTGGCGTGTTCCTTACGGCGGCGATTGGCGGCTACTGGGTGTGCCGCAAAGCGTTGGCGCCGGTAACGCGGATGGCGGCGGCCGCCCGAGAGATGGGCGCGGCCGACCTGGGCAAACGATTGCCCGACCCCGCCACCAGGGACGAGTTGGGAGCGCTGCATACCGCTTTCAACGACTTGCTGGATCGGCTGCAAGAAGCCTTTGAGCGGCAGCGCCGCTTCACGGGCGACGCTTCGCATCAACTGAGAACGCCGTTAACTGCCATACTGGGCCAGGTCGAAGTTGCTCTGCGCCGCGAGCGGCCGGCCGAGGATTATCGCAAGGTGTTGGAACTGGTTTTCGGTCGCACCGACCACCTCCGGCAAATCGTGGAGGCGCTATTGTTTTTGGCCCGTGCCGACGCGGATGCCGAATTGGCTTGCCTGGAAGTGGTCGATTTGACGGCCTGGCTTCCCCAGCATCTGCAAAATTGGAAGGATCACCCCCGCGCCGGCGAAATCAATGTGCAGAGTGTCGCCGGCTGCGTGGTCCGAGCACAATCAGTTTTGTTGGGCCAACTGGTTGACAATTTGCTCGACAACGCTTTCAAGTACAGCGCCGCGGGCACGCCGGTCACGATTACTCTTCAACATGCGGAAAAAGTAATCGCGTTGGCCGTACAAGATGCCGGGCCTGGCATTTCCGCGGACGACTTGCCGCATGTCTTCGAGGCGTTTTTCCGTTCGGCGGAAGCCAGACGGTTGGGTACCGCCGGCGTGGGATTGGGACTGGCGATGGCCCAACGCATCGCCGTGGCTTGCGGTGGGACTCTCGCGGTGGCAAGCGAGACGGGGCGGGGGAGTCAGTTCACGCTGCGGTTGCCGGCGGTGACTGGATCATGATGGTCTTGCCGTGTTAACTCCGCCCAGTCTGGTTACGGGTGAAGATCATCTCGTCGAGAACCGCGGGATCGGCGTCCGCTTCCTGAGCATCAAATTCAAGGATCCCTTTCGCAGGCTTTGCGCCGCGCCGCGCATATTGGCCCAAACAAGCCAGGCAATCCGTGGACATCCAGTCTGGCTCAAATGCAAAAAGGCCTACTGCAGGCGCAACCCAGGCACTTGCAGCCGACGGTTGGTCCGTCGAATCCGTTTCCACTATGGCATCCGGATGGCCAAAATCCCCGAAGTCTGTCGTCAGTTCAGATTCCTGGAGGTTGGCGAAGATTTGCTCCGCCAGATCGAGCGCCTTCGCGTGGCCGACGCTGGCAACCGTTGCAGGCACTAGAACTACGTCCAACATCGTGCCCAATGCTGCTGCTGTCACCAGCATTGACTGCGGAGTGCTTGCTGTTTCCATCAGCATCGCCGGCACTGTCACGCGGCCGTCCACGCCGGCATCACTCGAATCCGTCACCGCCGGATGTAGAATATACGGCCCTGCCGCATCCGATGCAGTCGTCACGAACTGACGTTGGCCTGTTGGGTTCACCGCACGCACCAGATTGATGCCGCTCGCGCCTGACGGTGCGTTGTCCAACACATGCAGCGTCAACGTCACCAGGCTGCCGCCGCTGGCGCTCACGATTGGCGTTGGGCTGAACAGGTCGATGCCGATCTCGCCTGTCTGGGCGTTGACTACCGCTTGCAATTTCCAGCCGCTTGCTGATGTTGGCAACGTACCCAAATGCACGTCCTGGGCCGATACCGTGAATACCTTGGGATCGTAACGCAGCGCCAGGATCGCTTCCATCAAGCCCGTGCTGCCTTCGGGCCGCGCCGTGTCCAGATGCACGGGGACCACCACGGTCTCGCCAGGCGCTGCTGTCAAATCGGTTGGCAAACTCAAGGTTGGATCGGGGCCAGTCGGAACGATCGTCAAGCCCGTCGGGATGGGCGGCAACTGTCCAACTGTGATTCCCGCCAGCGTGCGGTTGATCAAGGTGACGTCGGAGGAATCGGTGAAACTGTTGCCGTTTAGGTCGCCCACGATGGCCGGATCGGCCAAACGATAGGCCGCGAAACCGCTGTCAAAAATGGTCGCCACTCGAGATGTCAAGGCAGCGTCCAGCGGACTGAGCGAGCCGTCGCCCGACACATCGCCGGGGTAGGCCGAAACGTGGACGCCATCGTCGTTGATGGCCGTCGTTGTGCTGCCGTTGAGAATAATGTTGCTCAGGTGCAGCAACTCCTTGGCCTTGTAGCTGGTGGCGGCGCTGTCAGGCACCTGAGCGACGATCTGGCCCAGGGTCACGTTGCCGTTGAGCGCCGTGTTGCTGTGGAACGAGAAATTGGCCACGCCGTTCGTCGGCGTGCCGATCAGCGTGAATGTGCCCGAGGTGTTGCTCAGCGTGCTGCTAATGTTCAATAGCGCCGGGTTGTAGTTCAGTTTGAAAGTCACATCGGTGACGCCGGCGGCGTTGGTCAGTGTGATCGGGATGCCGCCGCTGCTCAGTTGCGGCACCTTGATGTTGGCCGCTCCGTTGGGGCCACGCGCGAAATCGGGGATGCTCAGCACCGGCACCGAGGCCGCGCCCACCGTGAACGTGGTCGCGAAATTGTCACCGCTGACGCCGTCGCCGTTGCCGTCGAGCAAACCGCCGTCGGCATCTTTGAAAGCATTGGCAGCGCTGCGGAAGGTCACAGTGTAATTGCCCGCCGCCAGCACGCCGGCAAACAGGCCGGTGGTGCCCACGCCGGTTTTGATAAAGGTGAACGAACTGCTGGATGGATCAAGCAGCAGCGAGCCGCGGACTAGTCCTGACGGGCCGGTCAAGGTCACGTCGGACGCGCCGTACGTGCCGACGCCGTCGTAAAGATTGACCGCTGACGGATCGAACGGTTTGTTAAAACTCGCGACAAAACCCAGCGGCGTCGGCGTCAGCGCGCTGACCATCAAGCCGCGCGTGGCGATCAGGCTACTGGCGCCGGTGATGCTGGTCGTGACGGTGTCGGTGCCAATGAGCAGCTGGCTGCCGACCGTGCGCAGCGTGGCGTTAAAAGCTCCTGTCCCGCTTGTCAGCGTGGCGTCAGCCGGCACCGTGGCCGCGCCGTCATTGCTCACAAAGTGGACCGCGCCGTTGTATCCGGTCAGCACATTGTTGTAAGGATCAAGGGCCGTGACGGTGAAACTAAACGGCACACCAGTGGCGGCAATGGTTGGCACTGTGAATCCAAAGTGATTGACCGCCGCCGGGCTGACCACAATGGCGCCGGTCGTGCCGCTCAGAGCGCTGTTGACTTTGTCAACCGCCGTCAGACTTTGGTTGCTCGCTGTTTTCAAAATCGTGGCGAAGAAGCCGAGGCCGTTGTTCAAAGTAACGTCCGCTGGCAGCCAGGCCTTGGCGTCACTGCTGCTGAAATGGACGGTGCCGGCGTAGCCGGTGGTGGTGACGCCAAACTGGTCCTGGGCAGTGACCGAGAT
>DASRAT010001035.1:0-4819 GCA_035638015.1 Gemmataceae bacterium
ACGATCGGACGCCGCGTGGTCCGGGCACAATACACTGCCGGATCAGTCGGCGGCACGAAAGTGCGCGGCTACCGCGAAGAGGAAGGGGTTGCCTCCAACTCGGCAACCGAGACTTATGTGGCTCTGCGCCTGGGAGTGGAGAGTTGGCGCTGGTCGGGTGTGCCATTTCTGCTTCGCACAGGCAAATGCATGGCGCGCCGGGTCACCGAGGTGGCGGTGCATTTCAAGCAACCGCCGCTGAAGCTCTTCCGCACGGTGGAGTGCGAGGGCGATTTTTGTGACCTGACCCAGGCTCACGACAACGTGTTGACATTCCGCATCCAGCCCGATGAAGGGGTCGCGCTCGACTTCTCCGCCAAGCGTCCGGGGATGTCGCTTGACCTGGAGCCGGTGCAGCTGTCGTTCGATTACACCTGTGCGGCCAACCGTAAGCTGCCGGAGGCCTACGAGCGACTGATTTTCGACGCGCTGCGGGGCGACTCAACACTGTTCATGCGTGCCGACGAACTGGAGGCGGCGTGGGGATTCATAACCCCGATCCTGGACTGTTGGGCCGCGCACGGCGCGAAAGATTTGGCAAATTACGCTGCCGGCTCGTGGGGGCCGGCCGAGGCCGACGAGCTTGCGCGGGGTTGCGAGGGTGGTTGGCGCCGACCCTGAATGCTCAGGCGGGAACGTGACAGTGGACCGGCGTTGTCGCCAATCGAGGAGCCTTTTCCATGCAAAGCCGTCGCGACTTCCTGCAACGCAGCGCCGTGGCCACGGCCCTGTTCGGCATCCCTTTCGAACGCGCCCAGGCGGCATTCGGCCAGAACCCACCGCCATTGCCCGCCGATGCGCTCTACACCAAAGACCCCGAGCGTTACTGGGCCGAATTGCGCCGCCAATGGCTCTTGGCGGCGGACCGCATCAATCTCAATTGCGGGTCGATCGGCTGCTCGCCTTTGCCAGTGTTGAAGGCGACCATCGACCACATGCTGGCGGCGGAGTCCTTCCGGGAGCCGGATTATCCCTGGTTCGGCTACGAAGAGAACCGGCGGTTGCGGGAAGTGCGCGATGCGTTGGCGGCATTCATGAACTGCCGCCGTGACGAACTGGCTTTGGTTCGCAACGCCACCGAGGGCAACAACGTCGTTTGCAACGGCCTGGACATGAAAGCCGGCGAGGAAGCGCTGCTGACCGATCAGGAGCATCCCGGCGGCCGGTGCTGCTGGGAACAAAAAGCGGAACGTTTCGGCGTTCGCCTCAACTACGTCAATTTGCCGCGACCGCCGGCGTCCGTCGATGAAATTGTCGGCCGCTTTGCCAAGGCCATCACGCCGAACACGCGCATCATCGTCTTTAGCCACATCACCACCGTCACGGGCCTGGTGTTGCCGGTCAAGGAGATTTGCCTGCTGGCCCGCAAGCGCGGCATCCTGACGCATGTGGACGGCGCTCATGCCATCGGCCAAATCCCGCTCGACATGCGCGACCTGGGCTGTGATTTTTATGTCACCAGCCCGCACAAATGGCTCTGTGCCCCCAAGGGCACCGGCACTTTGTTCGTGCGCGAGGAACTGCTCGAACGACTGTGGGTCAATATTGCCACCTCCGATTGGCGCAATTTCAAGGACAAAGCTTATCGCTTTTCGCACATCGGCACTTCCAACTTGTCTGTGATGGTCGGTTTGAAAGCGGCGCTCGATTTTGTGCAAACCATCGGGCCCAAACGCATCTATCAACGCGTTCACGAGCTGGCGACTCGTGTGCGGAAAACTATTCAGGGCCACGCGCAATTGCGTCTGGCCAATGCCAGCCTCGATCCGTTTTACGCCGGCCTGGTAAGCTTCGAGCCGGTGAAGGGCGATTTGAAACGCGTGGTGCAAGAGTGCGAGGCGCGTAACATTCGCATCGCCGGCGGCCCGGAGCGCATACGGATAGCCACGCACATCTTTACACAAGTGACGGAACTCAATAGCTTCGCAGACGCGGTCGATCGGGCGCTGCGGAAATGATGCTGACGAATTGGTGGGTTCCGAAGACTCCACCCACCCTACTTCTGCGAAAATCTTCTTGGCAAATGCCGCTCGCGCCCACACAATGTCCGTTACGCAGTCCACATCGGCTGCGCCATGAATCATAGCCGATAGCGCATTGCTGAACGCTCATAGCTCATTGGCTCCCTCGGAGACTCCTCATGATCAAGCACCGCTTCCCCGTGCCCCTGCGCTGGCTGAGCGCGTTAACCGTCGTCGTCCTGGCGGCAGCCTCGACGTTCGGCCAGGCTCAGGACCAAGTCGTCCTCGACCGCATGAAGAAGGACATCTTCTTCCTCGCTTCGCCGGAGTGCGAAGGCCGCGGCGTGGACACCAAGGGTATCGACATTGCCGCCGAGTATATCGTTGGCAATCTCAAGGCCGCCGGCCTCAAACCGGGCGGCGTCAATGGCACGTGGTTCCAACCGTTTACCATTGCCGCCGGCGGCAAGGGCGGCGGCGCAGCGGGCGGTGGCACGGGCACGCTCACGCTCAAGGGGCCGCTTGGCCAAACCGTTGAATTGCAAGCGGACAAGGATTATCAGCTTTTGCCAGGTGTGGGCGCGGGCAAAGTGGACGCCCAGTTCGTCTTTGTGGGCTATGGCCTGACCATGCCCGCGGACAAAAAGGGCGAGACCAAGGACAAAGCCAAGCTCGTCAGCCAACCGCCGCAGAAAAAGGGCGGCCCGGGCAAGGGCAAAGATCCGGCGCCAGCGCAGCCTAGTGGCGAGGTGACCTGGGTCGGCTACGACGACTTCAAGGGCGTGGACGTCAAAGGCAAGATCGTCGTGGTGCTGCGGCGCACGCCGCGCTGGGACAACAAGGCAACGCCATTTGGCGGCGACCAGGAAGCTTATGCCAGTTTGGAGAAAAAGATCGCTAACTGCGAAGCCCACGGCGCCGCCGCCGTCATCCTCGTCAATGACCGTAGCTACGGCGCTGATGGCGATAAGTTCTCGACGACAGGCGCTCCCAAGGCAGGCATCCCCGTCTTCCAACTCAAACGCGGCGTGCTGGACATGATGCTGGTCTCCGGCAAAGGCAACTGGCTCGTCGATCTCGAAAGGGACATCGACCGCGACCTCAAACCGCGTTCCGGGCCCATCTCGGGTTGGTCGGGCGCGCTAACTTCCAGCGCCGCCGCCAACGCCAAACAGACTGGCATTGCTTGCAAAAACATCATTGGTGTGCTCGAAGGGGCAGGACCGCTGGCTAATGAAACAGTCGTGGTGGGCGCCCATTACGATCACCTGGGCTACGGCCAGGGCAAGGGCGCCAAAGGCGGCGGCATGGGCGCGGGCATTTACCCCGGCGCCGACGACAACGGGTCAGGCTCCACCACGATCATGGAACTGGCCCGTCGCTTTGGCGCAATCAAGAATCGCCAGGGCCGTCGCATTGTTTTCATCTGGTTCAGCGCCGAGGAACGCGGCCTGCTTGGCTCCAAGGCCTACTGCGCCAATCCGATTTTCCCGCTCGACAAAACCGTCGCCTGCATGAATCTCGACATGGTCGGCCGGCTCAAGCAAGGTGAGAAGCCCGAGATTTACGCCGAAGGCTTCAACAGCGGTACGGGCCTGGAAGACCTCCTCAAAAAGCTCAACACGGAATTCAACTTCACCCTCAAGGGGCCGCATCCGCAACAGATCTACGGCCGCAGCGACCAGGCGTCGTTCTACGCCAAGGGCGTGCCCGGCATGTTCTTCTTCACCGATTTCCACAACGACTATCACAAGCAGGGCGACACGCCTGACAAGATCAATGTCGCCGGCATGGCAAAAGTCGCCAGCCTGGCCGAGAAGATTGTCGCTCACCTCGCCGAAACGCAAGATCCGCCGAAATACATCGCCGGCGCCGTCAAGGGCAAGGGCGGGGCCAACAAAGGCGGCGGTAAAAAAGCGGCCGGCAAGATGGGCATCACCATCGATCCCAATGACAACAGCAATAAGGGCGCCTTGGTAACCGCGGTTGCTGAAAAGGGCGCCGGCGCCAAGGGCGGCATCATGGTGGATGACCGCATTCTGACAATCGGCGGCACGCCGACGCCGGGGGCGACCGCGTATCAAGCGCTGCTGCTCAAGCTCACGCCAGGGACCGCCGTGGAGGTGGTGGTGCTGAGAAAGGGGGCGGAACTGAAGCTCAAGGTGACGCCTGATTGACCCAGGCCGCTTGCGGCACAATTAAAACCACCGTCAAATGAAATGTGGCGGCAAGTTTTCAAATTGCCAGAATTAAAGGCTAATTGAAAACTTGCCGCCACAAATTGTTGGTTGAGCTTAAAGTGCCTTACCGCCGATGAGCCCAACAATTGCCCCAAAGCCGATTTTCCACGTTGTGGAGCAAGTTTCGGCCAACCGCTTGCCGTCTTCGGAAAGATTGTCTTGACTTACCAGGTAAACGGAAACACCAAGGGAAAGCACGGTCAGGAAAAAAGTTGCGGCGCCGGCAATCAGCAATGACCATGCCGAACGTTCGCCAGTGTTTTTCCCCATGAGTTTTTGGCCTATCTTGGTTACACGCTTCCGCAGGTTAGCTCATTTGCGATCCGAATCATTGGCCGGCTTTTTGCGAAATGGGGCTGCAATGACGTCAATGACGACGGCCCTGGCGCGGCGGTCCACTATTAGCCAAAGTGCCAACCCACCCCAACAAATGGCCGCCGTGATCAGTTCCTGTTTGGCATCCATTGAAATCCCACCTGACCCAAGTCTCAATCGTCTATATTAATTTGGAAGCCCCGTGGGGGCACAACCAAAACCGCATTCCAGATTTGATTTTATCCGTATCGTTTCCGAACGTAA
>DASRAT010001036.1:0-2102 GCA_035638015.1 Gemmataceae bacterium
AACGAATAACCTGGAGCGCCAATCGTGTTGTATCACCGGTATTTTCTCATCCAGATGCTTTTGATCCTCGGCCTCGTTGTTGCAACCACTTCCGCGCAAGAGGCCAAGCAACCGCCGCTCGCGGATCACCTCTCGGAGACCAGGCACACGGTGCAAACGGGCAGCGGCAATTTGGAATACGTCGCCACGGCGGGCACCCTGGTGCTCAAGGAAGAAGACGGCAAACCGCTCGCCGGCGTCTTTTTCGTCGCTTACACCAAGACTGGCGTCAGCGACCTGAGCAAACGCCCCGTCACCTTCACGTTTAACGGCGGCCCCGGTTCGTCGTCGGTATGGCTGCATATGGGCGCCTTCGGCCCCAAAAAAGTGCTGCTCGACGATGACGGCAATCCCCTGCCGCCGCCGTATAAACTGGTCGACAATCCGTTCAATCTGCTGAACGTCACCGATCTCGTATTCATTGACCCGGTGTCCACGGGTTTCAGCCGTCCGGCTCCCGGCGTGCCCAACAGCAAGTTTCACGGTGTGCAGCAAGATTTGGACACCGTCGGCGAGTTTATTCGGCTCTACACCACGCGCTACAACCGCTGGCAATCACCCAAATTCCTTGCCGGCGAAAGCTACGGCGGCACTCGTGCCGCCGGCCTTGCCAGTGTGTTGCAAGACAAACACACCATGGGACTCAACGGCGTCATTCTGATCTCGCCGGCGATTAACTTCCAAACCATCCGGTTCGATGAAGGCAACGATTTGCCTTTCGTTCTGTTTTTGCCGACGTACACTGCCACGGCGTGGTATCACAAATGCCTGGCCAAGGAACTGCAAAGCGATCTGTCCGCGACCGTCGCCGAGGCGAAAAAGTTCGCGGAGTCCGAATACACTCAGGCCTTGATGAAGGGCGACAAACTCAGCGCCGCCGACAAGAAAGCCATCGCCGCCAAGGTGGCTCGTTTCACGGGATTGTCCGAAAAGTATGTCTTGCAAACCAACCTGCGTGTGCACATTCAACGGTTTTGCCGCGAGCTGCTTCGCGATGATCGCAAGACAGTGGGCCGTCTGGACAGCCGCTTCATCGGCTACAGCAAGGACGCGGCCGGTGAGACGCCTGATTTCGACGCCGCCAGCGCCGCCCATGACAGCACTTTCGGGGCTACCGTGAATCATTACCTACGCAACGATCTGAAATTCAAAACCGATTTGAGTTATGAGCTGTTGACCAAGCGCGTGCAGCCCTGGGATTACGGCACCGCCAAGAACAGCTACGTGAATGTCGCCCCGATGCTGCGGCAAGCGATGACCAAAAATCGCGACTTGAAGGTCATGGTGGCCAACGGCTATTACGACCTGGCTACGCCGTTTTGCACGACCGATTATTCCATCGACCATCTCGGCGTGGAGGCTGCCTTGCTGGGGAACATCACCACGCGCTATTATGAAGCAGGACACATGATGTATGTGCACAAGAAGTCGCACGAGCAGTTGCACAAGGAGTTGTCCAAGTTCTATCAAAGTGCGGTTCGGTGACGCCGCCAGCGGTAACGCACCATGAATCTGACCCTTTTGCAACCGGCCGCGGTCGATCCTGTCTGCGGGATGCAAGTGAACCCCGCCACGGCCGCAGGCAAGACAGACTATAAAGGCCAGACTTACTACTTTTGCAATCCCCGTTGTCTGACCAAGTTCCAGCAAAACCCTGAAAAATACCTGGCACATCCTGGCTCCGAAACACACGATGCGAGTGCGGACGTTTCCGGCGCCCAAGACTATGTCTGTCCCATGGATCCGGAGGTTCACAGCGATCACCCCGGAGCTTGTCCCAAATGCGGCATGGCACTGGAGCCGCGTTTCGCTGCGCCCGACGCGGGCCCCAATCTCGAATTGCTGGCGATGACCTGGCGTTTCTGGCTGAGCCTGGCTTGCGGTTTGCCGCTACTGGTGAACGCCATGAGCGGCATGGTGCTGGCTCATCCGCTGTTGCCGCATGGCTGGTGGGAATTGCTGCTGGCCTTTGTGGTAGCCGGCATTGGGTTGCCGCTTTTCACTCGGGCAGGGGCGTCCGTTGTCAGGCTCAGCCCCAACATGTTCACGCTGATCGGCCTCGG
>DASRAT010001037.1:0-5914 GCA_035638015.1 Gemmataceae bacterium
TACAACTACGCCAAGGCGACTCGTGCCTTGGACAAGGTGCTTGCCATTAACCCGCGCGCCGCCGAAGCATTGGTCTGCAAGGGTGTCGCCGCATTGCAGCGCTATGACATTGACGACGCCGAACAACGGGCCGAGGAAGCCTTAAAGATCAATCCGAACCTTCCCGCCGGGCTGCGGTTGCGGGCCGATGTGTACATGGTTGCGGGCGCTAATGCTGACGCGCTCAAGATTCTGGCCAAAGCCCGCGAAATCAATCCTCGCGATGAAGCGACATTGGCACGCTTTGCCGCCTGCTATCTCTTGCAAGATCGCGATGCCGATTTCCAGGGCATCGTCAATGAGGTTACCAAGCAAAACCCCAAGGCCGGCCTCTTTTACGCCGAGCTGGGCGAAAAACTGGAAGACCAAAAGCGCTATCCCGAAGCCGAGAAGTTTTACAAGCAAGCGCTCAAGCTCCGGCCCAATCTCAGTGGGCCCCGCAATCTTCTTGGCCTGTTGTACATGCGACTCGGCCAGGAGGAGGACGCCCAGACGACCCTGGAAGAGGCGACCAAGGCCGATCCCTTCAATGTCCGCGTTCACAATTCCTTGTTGGTGTTGGATCATCTCAAGGAATACGCCTCGTTGACGACAGAACATTTCGTTATCCGCCACGATCCCAAACACGACAAGGTGCTGGCCCGTTTCCTGGCGAAATACCTCGAAAAAACTTACAGCGAACTTGCAGAACTATTCCAGTACAGCCCGCCAGGGCCATTTCTTTATGAGGTGTTCAACAACCATGACATGTTCAGCGGCCGCGTCATCGCTTTGCCGGATCTGCACACGATTGGCGCCTGCACCGGCCGCATGATCGCGATGGTGTCGCCGCGCGACAAGGCGAACCGAATTGTCAAGCCGTTCAACTGGGCCCGAGTGGTCCGCCATGAGTTGGTGCACGTCTTCAACCTGGAGCAAACCGGCTTCAAGGTGCCGCACTGGTTCACCGAAGGCCTCGCCGTCGGCAACGAAGGCTTCCCCATGCAGCCGGAATGGCATCATCTGCTGCACAAACGGCTCGGAAATGGCGAGCTGTTCAATCTCGACAATGTCAACCTTGGCTTCATTCGCCCCGTCTCCGGCGAGGACTGGCAACTGGCTTATCTACAAAGCTGGCAATATGTCGAATACCTCAAGAAGGCCTTCGGCAAGGAACGTATCGGCGAATTCCTCAAGGCCTATGCCGACGGACTCAGCACCGATGCGGCCATCAAGAAGTATTGCAAGGTGGACAAGACCGAGTTTGAAAAAGGCTACCATCAACATCTCGAAGAACTGGCCAAGAAGTTCAGCGGCAAGCCGCCGCAAAAAGTGTTAAGCTTCAAGGAACTGGAAACAGCCCTGGCCAAGGATCCCGACAATGCCGACCTCAATGCCCAGCTGGCGGAGCGTTTCCTGCTCCTGGGCGACCACCCGGAGGCCAAAAGGCTGGCGACCAAGGCCATCGCCAAGAAGGCCAATCATCCTCTGGCGACCTATGTGCTGGCCCGCATGATTGCCGGCGCGGATAAGGCGCAGGCCATGACGATGTTGGACGCGGCCGTCGATCCTACGGACCCGGACCCCAAGGTCCTCAAGCTTCTTGGAACTCTTCGCTTCGAGGGCAAGGAATTCGGCGCCGCCGCCAGTATTTTTGAACAGGGACGTAAGGCCGAACCGTATGAAAGTGCATGGCTGGTGGAGCTGTCCAAGGTCTACCGGGCGACCACCAATAACGAAAAGTTAATCGGCGTTTTGATCGACTACGTGCCGACGAACGCGGATGACCTGGAAGCCCGCAAACTGCTATGTCTGTTGTTAGCCAAGATGGAGCGGCATGCCGAAGCCGAGACATATGCACGGCAAGCGCTGGAGATCGACGTGCTCGACGTGTCCGCGCAACAGGTGCTTGAGGCGGCGCTCAGAGCGCAGAACAAGAACGCAGAAGCAGATGAATTGAAAAAGCTCTTGGAGAAGTAGTACCAATGTCTCCAAGGCCCGGCGTGGGAACGCAGGCGGTGCTTCCTCCAACGTGGACACAATTGGGACGAGCAGTCGCTAGCAAATGGCCGGCTATTATGAAGGACGGTAAGGTGTACGTGCACCACTTCCACACGGAAGCGAACAAAATGGCCAATAATGGCGTTATTGGTCCCGAAGATTATTACGGGCTAGTGGAACTTGACGCAGCCGGCATTGTCATAGGCGTGTCATGGTAACGAGGAGCAGTTTGATGGCATACACTGCCGTTCAGCAACAATTCGATTACCAGCGATTCCTTGCCTCGGCGGGAGCAGACACGGTGGAATACATGGAACCGATTGTCAACGATCCTTCTTCGGTTGCCGTGCCCGTGGATGTCCTGGAGCAAATGGCGTCGGACCTCGGCACGTATGACGAATACCACCTGGTCTATGGCATTGAGGTGGGGATGGAACATAGCCCGGCTTTGTTCGCCCTTGCGAGCGCTCGTTTTCTCTCCCATGAAAGTCTATCGGTGCAATGCGCGGTCTACAGATGCCTGTCACGGTTGCCACCCACTTTGATCTCGGAGACTCTGATAAAGGAATGCGAAGCGGCGATCCGAAATCGGAAGCTGATTTCGGGGTTGAGCGATATCGTTGACGTGCTTCGCCAGCGACAGGGAACGCAAGCGGCGGCGCTTTGATGTAGTGCCCCTGACGGGAGATGACTTGACTTTGACCGAATTACAACGTGTCATCCGCGACCTCTACGGCGCCAAAGACCAGCGCCGCGGCGTCGAAGGCACCTTCATGTGGTTCATGGAAGAAGTCGGCGAGTTGGCCGCGGCGCTCCGCAGCGGCACCCATGAAGAACGGGCCGCCGAATTTGCCGACGTGCTGGCCTGGCTGGCAACGCTCGCCAACGGCGTCAATGTGGACCTCGGCGCTGCCGTCGCGGCAAAGTACGGCGCCGGCTGTCCCGGCTGCCGCCAAGTGCCCTGTTCCTGTGGCTTAGCTGAAAAACCGTAGCAAGGACCGTCCTCATGCGCAAGTCCTTTTTGCTCGCCATAACGTTGATTGCCTCTCTCGCCGTGCCGGGTGCCGCCGATGCGCAGCAGACAGTCCGTCGCTTCAAGCTCGATTACCAGGACATTCAAGTCGGCTTTCCCAATGTCACGTTCAGTCCGGACATGAAGGCCAGCAAGGTCGGCCTGTGGACTCCCGTTTTGTTGAAATTCTCGGAGGATCCCGAAGGCAAAATCGTGCTGCCGGTGGCCGTGGACGGCTCCGTCAGCGGCGAAGTCTTGCTCGAAGCCCCCGATAACGACGGCGCCATCAGCGTTTATTCGCAGAAGTTCAGCTTCGGTCCTAGCGAGTTGGTCCATGTATTGACCTATACCAAGGTTGCCAGCTCCTACTCGCAATTCTCCATCAAAATCAAAGCCGGCAACCGAGAGTTTGGCGTTCAGCCGCGAAGCTATCAGGCCGCCGAGTCGGGACACCACATTTACCTTGCCCTAGGCGACAGCCTCCGCGGCCTGCACGACGGCCTGAGGCGTTTTGACAATCAAGGCGGCGAGCAAGTAGGTCTCGACAACACCTATCGCCACCTTGTTTACGAAAATGATGTGCGTTATCTGCCCGACCAGTGGTTCGGCTACAACTCGATTGACCTGGTCATCCTGGTTACCAGCAACGAAAGGCTGCTCACCAAATTGACCGCCGGCGATCAACAATCGACGCCGCAACTGGCCGCGTTAGCCGAGTGGGTGCGTCGCGGCGGCAGGTTGGTCATCAGCATCTCCCCAAACCACCGCGAAAAAGTCCATCGCCTTTTGGCTTCGTCCGCCTGGCAACCCGCTTTGCCGGCGGTGTTGCCGCTGGACAGCAAGACATTCACGATGCCCGCACTGGACAGTTTGCGCACCTGGTCAGCTTACATCCCCTCCGGCGGCAAGGGCAAGTTAGGCGCCAAAGCTGTCGAAGGCGTCGCCGTCCGGCTCCTCGATCCGCCGACCGTCGCCGTGTTGGCCAAGGAAACCGTGGAAGGCAAGGACACCGCTCCGCTCATCGTCCGTTTTCCGCACGGCACGGGCAGCATCACGCTGCTGGCGTTCGATGTGAAAGACACGTTTCTCAGTGATTGGGACGGCAAACACAGTTTCTGGCGCGAAACCGCTCGCAAGCTCGCACCACGCAGCACGCGCAATCAAGGCAACCAAAACGACGGCGGCTTTCAGAATTTCGGCGGGCAGGGCGCGGATGTCACCTCCAACCTCTATGACCAGCTGGAGAACTTCGACACGCCCACGATTTCCTTCGGCTGGGTGGTCCTGTTCATCTTCATTTATATCCTAGTCGTCGGCCCGTTGGATTTCATCATTCTCAAGCTCGTCTTCAAACGCCTGGAACTGACCTGGCTAACATTCCCCGCCGTGGTGCTGACCGTCAGCCTTTTGGCCTACTTCACCGCCTACGCCATCAAGGGCCAGGATCTCAAGGTCAACAAGGTAGATCTCATCGACATCGATATGCGCAGCTCGCTGGGTGACGATTACCAGCCAAACGCGGCCACGGCCTATGGCAACACCTGGTTTGCCATCTTCAGCCCGCGCATCCAGAACTACACCATTGGCATCGAACCCACATTGCACCTCTGGCAGCCCGGCACGCCGGCGCCCAATCAACCCGTGGAGCCAACCATGAGCTGGCTGGGCCGGCCCGATTACGGCCCCTATGGCGGTCGGCGCGGCAACTCCGGCTTTTTGAACCGCAACTATAGCTATGAGTCAAATGCCACGGGCCTCCGCGGCGTGCCGATTCCCGTGTGGACCATGAAATCGTTCACGGCGTCATGGGCTGCATCGTTTGACAAAAACAAGCTGCCGCTGGAATCAAAGCTGACCTACACCGGCAAGCTCAGCGCCATATCGGGCTCGATCAAAAACAATTTGCCTTTCGACTTGCATGAAGTCGCCTTCTTCTACCGCGGCCAATATCATCCGCAGACCGACATTCCCAAAGGCGCCACGGCCACAATCAAATTGGAGGTTGGCAGGCAGGTGGCCGACTGGGTCAACCTCAACAGCCTCGGCTTGGTTGCAATGCACCAATGGGACCCCGATTCGAGTCGTCGCCAAAATGGCTACTTCAATCCAAAGGAAACGCTGCGAGCCATGATGTTTTTCGAGAAGCTCGACACCAATTTCAGTTATCGCAACCAATCGCACCGGCCCCTCGACTGGAGTTGGCGGCTCGACGAGCAAACCGAAAACGGCCGTGTCGCCGACATCATCCTGGTGGCCCGCGTCGGCCGTGCTCAGGCAGCGCTCGAGCAGCTCCAGGCGGACAATGACGTCAAACTGCCGACACACCTGTGGCTCGACAAGCTGCCCGGCACACCCGTGCCGGGGAAAACCAAAACCATCACCCGCCCGGACGGCAAAACCGAGACAGTCCCTGTGTTTGAGTCTCGCCCGGCAATCCAGGGCAATTTGATTCAGGAAACGTATCTTCGTGTGATTCTCCCCGTTGCGCCCAAGAAATAACCTCCGACCCCGGAAATCCATGATAGAGACCCGCGATCTAACGAAAATGTACGGTGAACTGTACGCGCTGGACCGGCTCACCTTGAAGCTGGAAAAAGGCGACGTTTACGGTTTCATCGGCCCCAACGGCGCCGGCAAGACAACGACCATGCGCATCCTGGCCACGCTGCTCAATCCCAGCTGGGGTGAAGCGACAGTGTGCGGCTTTTCCATCTACAACGGCGCCAAGGACATTCGCCGCATGATGGGCTACATGCCCGATTTCTTCGGCGTTTACGATGACATGAAAGTCATTGAATACCTGGAATTCTTCGCCGCCGCGTACCGCATCAAAGGGGCGGAGCGCCGCCGCAAGTGCGATCAAGTGCTCGAACTGGTCGATCT
>DASRAT010001038.1:0-3111 GCA_035638015.1 Gemmataceae bacterium
CATGCGGAAGTTCTGGTGGATTCCCTAGACCAGAATTCGGAGCGCTTGCGTTGCGTGCTTCAGGCATTAGCTGACGTCCAGGGGAGTTGTCATGGGGATGAGTTGAGGTCCTGGAACGCATATCGTCGCAGGGATTTCGACCGCGTCCCTTTGCGTGACGTGGTTGCCGAATTTGGTCTGGGTTACCACGAAACCGCATCGCGCATCACACGCATGAGGGCAAAGGTGAAGGGGCGAATAGTAGAGTTGTGTAAAGGACGCGGCTTGCTGCCGCCCGAAGATTCGACAGCTGACGGGCATGGTTAGCACCCCGACCAGTGGTCATTGGCTCTACAATTTTGCGAGAGTTCAGAAATGTCCATAATTGTCGCATGCCCGTCGATGGAAACACTTCGCCTGTCCATCGACCCGGAAGGGGCAATGACGCTGGACGAGCGCCAGCGCATCGAGCAGCACGTCGAAGGCTGCGATTGCTGCAAGGACAAGCTGGAAGAGTTGCTGCGGATAAATGGCGGACCCCTTTCGCCGCAAGTGCGTACGCGGGCGTCGGTTGCAAATGCGCCGTTGCCGAAGTTGCCAAGGTACGAAACGCTTGAACTATTGGGACATGGCGGCATGGGCGTAGTATACAAAGCGCGCGATTTGCAATTAAGTCGGCTTGTCGCTCTCAAGATGATTCGGGACAACTCGCTCGCGGACCCCGGCGACATTGCGCGGTTTCAGGCAGAGGCGGAAACGGTTGCTCGTTTGAATCATCCGAACATCATTCAAATCTTTGACGTAGGCAACCACGAAGGCACCCATTATCTCGCCTTGGAATATGCCGAAGGCGGCAGCCTGGACAAAAAGCTCAATGGCAAGCCACGATCCCCAAAGCAATCGGCGGAAAGCGTGCAAACCTTGGCTGCGGCGGTGCATCAAGCCCACCTCAATGGCGTGGTCCACAGGGACCTGAAACCCGCCAATGTGCTGGTTTCCAAAGGCTGGGTTTTGAAAATATCGGATTTCGGCCTCGCGCGAAACATAGGTGCCTCTATTCACAGCGGCAGCAATCATTTGGTTGGCACGCCCAATTACATGGCGCCTGAGCAGGCCACCGGCATTGGAAAAGCAGTCGGACCCGCGACCGACATTTACGCATTGGGCGCGATTCTCTATGAGCTTCTAACTGGCCGGCCGCCGTTCGTTGGCGTGAGCACGCTAGACACGCTCTACCAAGTGGTCCACGACAACCCGGTGCCGCCAAGAGCGATGCACGGCAACATCCCGCCTGACCTGGAAACAATCTGCCTCAAATGCCTGCGTAAAGACCCGGTTAGCCGATACGAAAGCGCCAAACATTTTGCGGACGACTTGGAACGGTTCCGATTAGGAAAGCCGATTCAGGCTCGCCCTGTAGGCAAAACCGAGAAGCTCGTGCTATGGGCGCGCCGCAAGCCCGCCGTCGCTGCACTAATGGGGGCGTTGGCGACTGTTCTGCTGCTGGCGTCGATCACGACCACCGTGCTTTGGTTGATCGCGAGCGCTCGAGCCGAATCAGCAGCTAATGAAGCGTCCGCGAAGGAACAGCAACGACTTCGGGCTGAGAAGAATGCGGAAGAAGCGAAAGCGCACGCCGCGGCGAAGGAGGTGGAATGGGCGCGGGCTGAGAAGAATGCGGCTGACGCAAAGCGTCACCAGGCGGAGACCGAATTGGCCCTTAAGCAAGGTCAAGACGTCTTGGTGACAGTCACGGACGACATAGTGATCAAGGCGTTCTTAGAACGCGGCGGGGAGTTAACTGAGAAAGATCGCGTTTTTTTGAAGAAACTTATCGATCAGAATGAATTAGTTTCACGCGGCTTGCCTGATTCGTCCGAGCTTTTCGAACTCAAGTGCAAAGGATCGCATGTCGTCAGTTCGCTTTGGCTAATACTTGGAAACCCTGAAGCGGCGAGCACTGAGCTCCACGAATGCCTGGTGTTTTGTGAGACCCATATCAAACTGCAGCCGACTGATCCTGTGTGCCGTCTGGCGCTCGCTCGCACACATCTCCTTTTCGGCCTTCTGTACCTGCGCGTGACATCGGAACCAGCAAAAGCCATCGTCCATTTCAAAAAAGCGGACAGTAAACTCCAAGAACTGGTAACGGCCTTTCCGGCTCTGGAAGTGCCCAGAGTAACATTGGCCTACAATTTCCGTGAGTTTGCCGCGGCTCTCAAAATCCAAGGAAGCTACAAAGAAGCTCGGAAGCACCTCGAAAATGGGATATCTCTGTTCAAACGGCTTAGCGTAGATTACCCGACCGTGCCCGAGTTCCGCAACTCGCTAGCGCTATGTTATCTCGGTATGGGTGGCCTCCTATGGGAAAGCGGAGATTCTAAGGCCATGGAACAAATGCGAAAAGGCCTCGCGATGCTTGACCAACTTGTCGTCGAATACCCAGACCAACCATACTTTCGAGGGGATCTTGCCGAGGCACGTTATTGGATTGGTTGCTTGTGCCTAACCGGTCAAGCTTGGGAAGCCGCAAGTGAGCACTTTGAAGCCGCGCTTTTTGATTTCGAATACGCGGTTAAAGTCTACCCGCGTGTGCCCGAAAACAGAAAAAGACTTGCGGCCGGTCACGCAATGGTTGCTTTGGTTATGGCGATTAGGGGTCAAAAAAACAAAGCACAGGAACATAACAAGATCGCCAAGGATATTGTTGACAAGTTGTCTACCGACTTCCCCAATTACCGATCAATTGAAGACACACTGGGTGCATATTACGTCGTTACGGCGGTACTTCAAGTTTCAGACAACCAACTTGACGCCGCTCTTTTGACCATTAATAAAGCCGTCGAATACCTCGGCCCGGTTGCCTCTCGCCAACCCGGAATCGCGAAAAATGTCCTCGCTAGCGCCCTCATAATTCGGGTTGCCATTCTCTTTGCTCTTGATCGAGATGACGATGCGCTCGTGGATTTGGCAAAGGCGCTTGACATTGGACTGGGGCCAGCACAGCAGCAATTTCTCAGTAAATTAAACGAAGCTATTGAAAAAAGCATACAAGAGGGCGAACTACAGGCTCGGGCTGGCCACCACATTGCCGTGGCGAAACAAGTTGAAGCGGTGACGAAGATTCCGGGG
>DASRAT010001039.1:0-2808 GCA_035638015.1 Gemmataceae bacterium
CATCTAGCGCGACTTCTCGGGAGAAACGTATGTCAAGCAAACACCATGACGATGCCAGCAAGAAAATGAAACGCAAGCAGTACGAGAAGGAACTGCGCAAGCTCCAGACCGAGTTGTGCCGCCTGCAGGATTGGGTGGTGCACAAAGGTTTGCGGGCCATTGTCATTTTCGAGGGTCGCGACGCGGCCGGGAAAGGCGGCACCATCAAGGCGATCATGGAGCGCGTCAGTCCGCGCGTGTTTCGCTTGGTGGCCTTGCCGGCGCCATCCGACCGCGAAAAAACTCAGCTCTACGCCCAGCGCTACATGCAGCATTTCCCGTCCGCCGGCGAGGTCGTCATTTTCGACCGCAGCTGGTATAACCGCGCTGGCGTCGAATATGTGATGGAGTTTTGCACCAAAGAGCAGTACAAACAATTTGTGGAGCTTTGTCCCAAATTCGAGAGCCACATTGTCAATTCAGGCATTATCCTGGTCAAGTTTTGGCTGGAAGTCGGCCAGGAAGAGCAACAAAAGCGGTTCGAGGCCCGCATCGAGGACCCGTTGCGGCAATGGAAATTAAGCCCGATGGATCTCGAATCCTACGCCCGCTGGTATGCCTATTCGCGGGCGCGGGACATGATGCTGGAAGCAACCGACACCGACGATGCGCCCTGGAACGTCGTGCGCTCGGATGACAAGCGAAAGGCACGGCTCAATTGCATCGCGCATTTGTTGGCTTCGATTCCCCACAAGAAAGTGGACAAAGACAAGATCAAACTGCCCAAGCGGTCGCACAAAGGCGAATATGATGATCGGGCAACGTTAGAAAACCGGCATTTTGTGCCGGAGAAATATTGAGCGAAAGGGCACTCATGCACATTTCCGTAATTCTCAGGCGTTGGTTGCTTGCGTTCGGCTTCTGCGCCTTTGTAGCAGGCTGTGAACACGCGCCGGCGGTGGTGGAACCGCCGCCGCTGGAAGTCGTTGTGAGCAAGCCGGTGCGCAAAAACATCGAGGACTGGGACACCTACACCGGCACGGTGGAAGCCAAGGAATCCGTGGAAATCCGGGCGCGGGTGCGTGGCGAAATCAAGGTGGTTGGCTTCAAGGAAGGCGATGAAATCAAGGAGGGCGCCAAACTATTTACCATCGATTCCGATCCCTTCAAGGCCGACCTCAAACAGGCGGAAGGGATGTTGGCTGCCTGGCAAGCGAAGTTGAAGTTCGCCGAGGAAAAGATCGACATCTACAAACCGCTGGCCGAAAAAATGACCATTTCCAAGGAAGAGTTGTTACAGGCGATTTCCGACAAGGACGAGGCCATTGCCAACATTGCGACCACCAAGGCCAAAATCACCGAAGCGGAGCTAAACATCAGTTATTGCAATATCACTTCGCCCATCAGCGGCAAAGTGGGACAGGCCCTGCTTACCAAGGGCAACATTGTCAACGCCACGGCCAGCAATGGTTTGCTGACCACCGTGGTTTCCGTCGATCCGATGTACGTTTATTTTTCCGTCAATGAGCGTGCCTTTCTCACCTATCAAAAAATCCTCAGCGAAAACGCGGCCAAGGCCGACAAAAAAAGCGACAAGAACGAAAAAGCATTGATTCCCGTTGAACTGGCTCGCTTGTCCGATACCACCTTTCCTTACAAGGGCGTCATTGATTTCCGGGACAATCGCGTCGATCCCAACACCGGATCGGTAAAGGTTCGCGCTCGCTTTGACAATCCCAAGGGACCTGGCGACCTTCGAGATTTGGTGGCCGGCATGTTCGCCCGCATTCGCGTAACCATTGCCGATCCTTACCCGGCCATTCTCATCCCGGATCGCGCCGTCCTCACCGATCAAAACCTCAAGTATGTGCTGGTGGTCAACAAGGCCAATAAAAACACGGTCGAGCGGCTGGACGTGACCGCATCCAATCGAATTCAGCCCGGCGGCATGGTGCCGATTTTGTCCGGTTTGAAGGGCGACGAGTGGATCATCATCGACGGCGTCAATCGCGCCCGGCCGGGAGTCATTGTCAATCCAAAAGAACCGCCGCCGCCGGGCGCGCCAGCGGACACCAAGAAGTCCGCGAAATAAGGAGTCATCTCGAAATGTCACGTTTTTTCATCGATCGACCGATCTTCGCGGCGGTCCTGTCGATCGTCATTGTAGTCGTCGGCGTGGTCGCCTACAAAAAGCTGCCGGTTGCTCAGTATCCGGAAGTGGCGCCGCCCACCATCTCCGTCACCGCCAACTTCCCGGGCGCCAATGCCCTGGATGTCGCGGAAAACGTCGCCACGCCGATCGAGCAGGAAGTCAACGGCGTCGAGAACATGATTTACATGCTCTCCAAGTGCACCAACGACGGCCAGATGATTCTGGATGTCACGTTCAAACCGGGCACCGACCTTAACATGGCCCAGGTTTTGGTGCAGAACCGCGTGTCCGTGGCCGAGGCCAAGCTGCCTGACGAAGTCAAACGGCAGGGCGTCACCACCAAGAAGAAATCGCCGAGCATCCTGTTGTGCGTCAACTTGATTTCCGAGAAGGAGAAGGATGCCGCAACGGGAATAGAGCGCTACAAGTTTGACCAGCTTTACCTGAGCAATTTTGCAACCCTGAACGTCAAGGACGTGCTGGCTCGTATCAACGGCGTGGGCGATGTGACCTTCCTTGGCCCGCGCGATTACAGCATGCGTATCTGGCTGGACCCGGAAAAGACGGCGGCGCTGGGCATGACGCCTTCGGAAGTTGTTTCGAGGCTGCGCGAACAGAACAAGCAGGTGCCGGCCGGACGCATCGGCCAACCGCCGGTTCCGGCGGGTCAGGATTTC
>DASRAT010001040.1:0-2005 GCA_035638015.1 Gemmataceae bacterium
TTCCTTGATGCGATTGAGCCCCGCCTCAGGAATGATGCGGGTGACAAAAACCTTCGGCTTGGCGGCCATGGGATCAGTTCCTTTGCCTTAACGAGCGGCGGGGCTTGTCCCCGCCGAGTTTGTAAACAGAATCCTCCACCAACGGCAAGGCCCGCTTCGCCCGGCCCTGGTTTTTGCTACAACAAATGCAGTGATTCTGTCCACCTGGCAACCACCGCAATCGGGAGTGCATGTTTTATGAAGCGCTTATTGCCCCTGGCCGCCCTTATCTGCCTTCCCATTGGCGCCATGTTCACCGCCGCCAGCCAAGGCGAAAAGAAGGCCAGCGCCGACCTCGAATGCCCCTACTACCCTTTGAAAAAGGGCACCACCTGGGAATACAAGTCCGGCGGCAAGGTGATTGAAGTCAAGGTCGCCGATCATGAAACACTGGACGGCTTGAACTGCGCCCGCGTGGAAACCACCATCCCCGGCGGCAAGCTGACCGAGCATCTGACAGTCAAACAGGAGGGCGTTTTCCGCATGCGTTCCAACGGCCAGGACATCAAACCGCCGCTGTTGGTGCTGAAGTTCGCCGCCAACGAGCTGGTGCCCAAAAAGGACGAGCACTGGTTTTTCGAGTGCATGGTGCAGAACTATTCCATGAAGGGGAAAAACACCGTCGGCGAAGACAAGCTGACGATTGGCAAAACCACTTACGACGCAATTACCGTCAAATCCAGCGAAATGTTCATGGGCAATCAGCCGGTGACCATGCAAGTCTGGTATGCCAAGGACATTGGCATGGTCAAGCAACACCTCAAGTTGGCGTCGGCGGATTTGGATGTGACCCTGGAATTGGAAAAGTTTACGGCAGGGAAATAGGACACGACGGAACGCGTACCGGAGACGGCACTCAACTGTTGTTGTCGTGAATGGGAGGAGGCCCAGCGGATGGACATTGAGAAGTGTCGAGCATTGAAGGAAAAGTTGGCAGACATTCCAGAACCTCAGATTGTCTCCGCCGCGGAATTTTTTAATGGTAACGACGATTTGGGTTCGATAGGCTGCAATCTCATCTCACATCCGGGTGTAGAAGCGTTCCGCACGACCCTCATGGGACTACTTGCGCGACCGGACGTCGAGGCTGTCTACGCACAGATTTCAGAGCTTGATCCTGGGGATGAATGCTGGCCATTTACGGACGCTATTCTGGTGGTCGGCAGAATCTCAGGCACGGATTTGCGAAATGCAGTGAAGGCGTTGCACCCAGATGAAGTGGGGACGGCGCAGGATTTTGGCATTTCATCAACCATTGGCGAAAAGCATCGGGCGCCGGTAGCCGTCATTTGGTGGGATTAATGTGGACACCCACCAAACGCTGCACTATTTTGCCGCCAGCCACTTCTGCATCCGCCCCAAATCCTTGCTCCAGTTCGCCCCAAAACGCCGAATGCCAAAGGCGTCGTAAAGCAAGTCCAGCGTTTCCAGGAGGTGGCGTACCGTGGTGACCCGCGCTTCCAACCTGGCCCGCTCGTCATCCTCTTCCGAGGCCGGCAGCTTGGCGCCGCCGATCGCCAGCGTCTCGGCGTGCAGCGTGAATTCATACTGCTGATCGTGCCGCACCACAATCATGCCGACTTTGCGCGGCAGTTTGCCGCCCTGGATCGCTCGCCGTGCTTCAGGCAATTTCGTGGGTGCATCGCTGGTGATGCTTTCCTTGCCCATTTCGGCACGCGGGCACTCCAGCAATAAGGTCTTGGTCAGCATCACCGTCGCTTCGGATTTGTCGGCCAGCTTCAATGTGTCGGATTCCTGGTCCAGCACATTCCAAAGCCAGAGCAAGTATTCATTGCCGAGAAAATCGCGGGCGGCTTCGTCCGGCTGCCAGGCGACTTCGCTGAGCGTTTGCCCCGCGACAAACGGTGATGGCCGGGCATCATCCACGCCGCGGGTGTGTCCACGCCCCTCAGCTTGCAAGAACGCTTGCCGGCCTGCACCATATAATTCAAAGCCGCGTTCAAAG
>DASRAT010001041.1:0-4161 GCA_035638015.1 Gemmataceae bacterium
TACCGATGATTGACATCCCCGTGTCGCTGATCGGCACCTTCGCCGTCATGGCCGTGATGGGTTACAGCCTGAACAACATCTCCCTCTTCGGCCTGGTGCTGGCCATCGGCATTGTCGTGGACGACGCCATCGTGGTGCTGGAAAACATCGAACGGCAAATGGCAAAGGGTCTCGACACCCGCACTGCCACCATCAAGGCCATGGAGGAAATCAGCGGCCCGATATTGGCCATCACGCTGGTGTTGTGCGCCGTCTTTGTCCCATGTGCTTTCATCGGCGGCATCACGGGCCGCTTCTTCCGCCAATTCGCGGTGACCATTGCCGCCTCCACGGTGATCTCGGCAATCAATGCCTTGACCATGACTCCTTCCCGCGCACTGGTCATCTTCCGGTCTAGGGAAAAAGTCGGCGGCCAGCATCACAAGCCGGAGGCTTTACCGTGGTGGATATTTGGCGTCGCGGGCGGGTTTGTCGCGGGTTGGCTGGGGCCAAGGTTTTTGGGGGATCCGTTTGATATGCCAGGGGAAGCTGATGCGGAAGGCGCTGGCGACATTCATGTATGGCTGCTTCGGTTGGCTTATTTTGCCCCCGCCCTTTTGACCGGTTTGGCCGTTGGCTGGTTTGTCATTCGACCCATCAACGCTGTGTTGGGTATTTTTTTTCGGGGTTTTAATGCGTTTTTCGACGCCATGACCTCACTCTACGGCTGGACCATCGGCACCGCCCTGAAGCTCAGCGGCGTCGTATTGATCGCCTACGGCGGGATGTTGGTGTTGACCTACTGGGTCTTCCAGATCGCCCCCACGGGGTTCGTGCCCCAGCAGGACCAGGGCCGCCTTATTGCCAGCGTGCAATTGCCGGACTCGTCCTCGCAAGAGCGGACACATGCCGTCATGGCGGACGTTGACAAAATCATCCGTGAACATCCCGCCGTGGCTCACACCATCGGACTCGGCGGCATCTCTTTCGTCGAACGCGCCAATGGCCCCAACTTCGGCTCGTTCTTTGTCATTCTTAAGCCGTTCGAAGAACGGCAAAAAACGGAACTGCGTGCCGAAGCGGTCATGAAGAAACTGCGCCAGGAATGGGATCGCCGCATCAAGGACGCCCGCGTTGTCGTCTCCGGCACATCGCCAATCCCCGGCATCAGCACTTCAGGCGGCTTCAAGGTCATGATCGAAGACCGCGGCGGCCTGGGCTTGCCGACCTTGCAGGATCAGGCCGAAAAGCTGATTCAGAAAATCAAAACCATGAAGGTTCACGATGAAGTTGCGCTGGCTGGAGTGTCCACACAATTTCGCTCCAACACGCCCCAGCTTTTCTTGGACATCGACAGGGCCCAGGTCGCGTCCCTGGGAGTGCCGCTGGAAGACGTGAACCAGACGTTGCAGATTTACCTGGGCTCGTTTTATGTCAACAGCTTCAACGAGTTTGGCCGGCACTGGCAAGTGACGCTCCAGGCTGATAAAGCTTTTCGCTCGCACATCGAGCACATCAATTTGCTCCAGGTCCGCAATAACCAGGGTCAAATGGTTCCTTTGGGAACGATGGTCAGCGTTCGTGAAATCACCGGTCCGATTTTCGTGACCCGCTACAACCTTTACACGGCCGCACCCACTGGCGGCAGCTTGCTGCCGGGCATCAGTTCCGGGGACGTGATTGCCGGCGTCAACGATTTGGCCGCCCAGGAATTGCCGCGCTCCATGAAAGCGGAATGGACCGAGCTGATGTTCATGCAAATCAAGGAAGGCAATACCACGGGAATTGTCTTCGGGCTAGCCGTGGTTTGTGTCTTTTTGGCCTTGGCGGCTCTTTATGAGAGTTGGACGCTGCCGCTGGCCGTCATTCTGGTGGTGCCGCTATGCGTGCTCTGCTCTCTGGCCGGCGTTTTGTATACCAACAATTCGCTGAATATTTTCGTGCAAATCGGCCTGGTGGTGCTGGTGGGTTTGGCCTGCAAGAACGCTATTCTTGTGGTTGAGTTCGCCAAGCAGCTTCACGGCGAGGGCCAAACTGTTTTCCAGGGGACGTTGACGGCATCCAAGCTCCGGCTCCGGCCGATCTTGATGACTTCGTTTGCGTTTATTCTCGGCGTTGTCCCTTTGTGCGTCGCCTCCGGACCGGGAGCGGAGATGCGCAAATCGCTCGGCACGGCGGTGTTTAGCGGCATGTTGGGCGTGACCATATTCGGCATCTTTTTGACGCCGGTGTTTTTCTATGTGATCCAGGGAGTAGGCGAATCGCGGCTGTTCGCCGCCACGTCCACGCGCCGCGCCGTTTCCTTGATGGTCGGCGGTTTTCTGGGCGGCGCGACTGGTTATTTGCTTGGCAAATTGGAAATCGGCCACGTTTTTTGGGGGTCGTTGGTCGGCGCCAGCGCGGGCGTGCTGATCATGCTGGCCGTACTCGGCGTGCAATGGAAGGTCCGAAAACGATAGCCAACAGGGCACAAAAGGAATTCAATCCGTGTTTTCCCGCTTTTTCATCGACCGTCCGATTTTCGGCACCGTGATCTCCGTCGTCATCACGCTGGCGGGGGCGGTCGCGGTGTTTACACTGCCGGTCGCCCAATATCCCGAAGTGGCGCCGCCCACGGTCCAGGTGACGGCGTTTTATCCGGGCGCCAACTCGCAAACGGTGCGCGACACGGTGGCGGCCCCCATTGAAGCCCAGGTCAGCGGCGTCGAGGGCATGACCTACATGGCCTCGCAGTGCACCAACGACGGCGCTTACACCTTGACCGTGACCTTCGAGCTGGGCATGGAATCCGACATGGCCCAGGTGCTTGTGCAAAATCGTGTGTCGCTGGCCCTGCCCGTGATTCCAGCACTTGTTCAAAACGAAGGCATCAGCGTCAAGAAGATGTCGCCCAACACCATGATGATTGTCAATCTCATCATGACCGACCCCAAGCAGATTTTGGACAGGGAATATGACGACCCAGGCCAGCAAGCCATGTTCCTCAGCAATTACGCCACCATCTATGTCAAGGACGAGTTGGGCCGCCTCCCAGGCATCGCCGGCATCACCTATCTTGGCCAGCGCGACTATAGCTTACGGGCCTGGCTCGATCCCGACAAAATGGCTGCCTTGAACCTCGGCGCCATGGACGTGGTCGCCGCCATCAGCCAACAAAACGTCCAGGTCGCCGCCGGCCAAATTGGACAGCCCCCGGCACTGAGCGCCCAGCAGTTCCAGCTAACGATCAACACGCTGGGTCGGCTCACCGATCCCGAGCAGTTTGCCGAGATCATTATCAAGACCGGTAAGGGCAATCAACCCAAAGGCGGCGGCCCCACAATTGCTGCCGGCCAAATGGTAGGTGAAGATCTGGCCACCAGCATTATCCGCCTCCGCGACGTGGTCACACTGGGTGACGACAAGCGGCCCAAGGTCGAGCTTGGCTCACAGCAATACGATCAGTCTTGCAGGCTGGATGGACGCCCTTCCGTGGCGCTTTCGATTTACCAGCTTCCCGGCTCCAATGCGTTGGACACCGCCGCTGGTGTTTATGCCAAGATGCGCGAGCTCAAATCGCGCTTTCCCGACGGCCTCGATTACGAAATCGTCTATGACACGACGCCCTTCATCCGTGAGTCGGTCAACGAAGTCTTTCACACGCTGCGCGACGCCGTAATCCTGGTCGCCATTGTGGTGCTGGTGTTTTTGCAGGACTGGCGCGCGATGATTTTGCCAATGATCGACGTGCCGGTGTCCTTGATCGGCACCTTCGCCGTCATGGCGGCCATGGGATTCACACTTAACAACCTGACGCTGTTCGGCCTGGTGCTGGCCATCGGCATCGTCGTGGACGATGCTATCGTCGTCTTGGAGAACATTGAGCGCCTCATCGCCACCGGTCTTGACGCCCGGACCGCCACAATTAAGGCCATGGACGAAATCACCGGGCCGATCCTGGCCATCACCCTGGTATTGAGTGCGGTGTTCATTCCCTGCTGTTTCTTGGGCGGCGTCACGGGGCAATTCTTCCGCCAATTCGCGGTGACCATTGCCGTTTCCACGATTATCTCGGCCATTAACGCTTTGACCATGACTCCGTCGCGGGCGGTCGTGATTTTCAAAACGGACCACAAGGGCGGCGTGCACACTCACAAGCGCGAAGCCCTGCCGTGGTGGATCTTCGGCGTATTGGGCGGCATG
>DASRAT010001042.1:0-2467 GCA_035638015.1 Gemmataceae bacterium
CGCTGACCCAGAGAGTGCCGAAACTGTCAGAGCACATTTCGTAGTGATTGCGGAAATTGTGGGCCAAAAGCTCAAGGTTTTTGCCGTCCAGATCGCAGCGCCAGCAAGTGCCGGCCCGGCAATCGGTTTGATTGCTGGTCCACTGTCGTCCATTTTTATCGACAAGGCCTTTGACGCCCTGATCGCCAACGGTGAAGTAAAGTTTGTTGTCCGGTCCGATGAACAGGCCATGCACGCCGTGGTCGTGGTCGATGCCTTTGAAACCAGACAGCAGTTTTCGCGGCGGCCCGTCCGCTTTGCCCGTGCCCTGGGAATCACGAAAGACAAGAATGTCGGGTGATTGACCAACGTATACCGTACAGCCAGGCCCATCTGGATCGGGCAGCACCGCGATGCCGAGCGGCGCAAGAATACTAGGCGCCTGGTAAAACACCGTTACCTTGTCAGCCTTGCCGGTTCCCTTGGTGTCTTCGAGAATCAGAATGCGGTCGCCTGCGGGTTGTTTCGCTGTTTTCTTGCCCAGCGTACTGCGATAATTGACCGACTCAACCACCCAAACGCGGCCCTTGTGGTCTACGTCCATGATGGTCGGATTGCAAAACATCGGTTCCGAAGCCCAAAGTTGGACTTCCAAACCGGGCGAGACGGCAAAAGTGGACATCGTCTTTTCGGGAGGCTGTCCGCCTTGCTTTCCGCCTTGCTGCGCGGCAGCTTGAGACGCGCTAAACAGGCAAAGAACGCACAGGGCCACGCACAACCAGCGTTTCATGGGAGAGATCCTTGGTGGGAGGAAACGGCAAGGTTCAAAGCAATGAGTCTAAGGTCAGGCTCATGGCAGGTCAACAACGTTTCTCAACAGGGGCAGATGTGCGGCCCATCCGGCAGTAAAATGATGAGAACTCGATGAGAACCTCTAACACCACCGCTCCATCCGCGTTATAAAGGAATGGGGGACACTGGCGACGGAAGGCGCGCCAGGCCCTCCGACTCGCAAGGGATATGATCGCCTATGGACAGCCCGGCTGGCCCTTTTTCCACTGTCGCCTCGGATCCGGTTGCCGCCAAGGCGAACGGCGCGGTCGATTTGACCGGCCAAACGCTTGGCGACTACCAGATCGTGCGCCGTCTCGGCGAGGGCGGCATGGGCCAGGTCTACCTCGCTCGCCAGATTTCCCTCAAACGCAATGTCGCTCTCAAGGTGCTTAGAGCTGATCTGGCCGCCAACACCACCGCCCTGGCTCGCTTCAAAGCTGAGGCCGAGGCGGTCGCCAAGGCCACGCACGCCAATATTGTGCAGGTTTACGCCATCCACGAAGTCAACGGCCTGCACTACATGGCTTTGGAATACGTCGAAGGCCGCAATCTCCGTCAGTTTCTCGAAAAGAAAGGCCCGCCCGAGTTGATGTTGGCGCTCAGCATCATTCGTCAAGTCGCCGGCGCCTTGCAGCGAGCCACCGAGCTGGGAATCATCCACCGCGACATCAAGCCGGAAAACATCCTTCTGACCCGGAAGGGAGAAGTCAAAGTCGCTGACTTCGGCCTGTCGCGCATCTTCGGCGACACCGCCCAGCCGCTGCACCTGACGCAAAGCGGCATCACCATGGGCACGCCGCTTTACATGAGCCCGGAACAAGTCGAGGGCAAGCCGGTCGATCCGCGTACCGACATCTATTCGTTCGGCGTGACCTGTTACCATTTGCTCACCGGCCAACCGCCGTTCAAGGGCACAAATGCCTTCGACGTGGCCATTCAGCACGTGCAAAAACAGCCGGTGCCGCTGGCCCAGATTCGGCCCGATTTGCCGGCCGACTTGTGCAATCTTGTCCACCGCATGATGGCCAAGAACCCCGACGACCGCATTCAAACGGGCCGCGAAATTGTCCGCGAAGTGGCACGTTTGCGTGACTCGATCGTTGGAACCGGTGCCAACGGCCCCGATGCCAATGGCGGCACCACTGCCCACCAATCCTACATCATCCAAATGGGGCCGACGCCGGCCAACCCAGCCTTTGACTCCACGCAGACGCAGACGATGCCCAGGACATCGTCACATCACTGGCTGCCGTGGCTGGCCTTCGCGTCAGTTTTCATGGCCTTGGCCGGCGGCCTGGCATACGGCTGGTGGCAAAATCGCGATACCCAACACGTCAATGGACAACCGCCGAACACCGCATCGGTGCCGCCGCCGGCGCCGCCAGGCATGACCGCCGAGGAAAAACGCCTGCTCGACGCCATCAAGCTCATGGAATCAAGTCACAAGGACAGCATCGCGCTCGAGTTCCGCATCGAGTTGGGTTTGTACTATCTCAAAGATCGCCGTTTGAATGAAGCCGAAGGCGTGTTCAAACCGCTGGAAGACTCCTCGGATAAGAAAAATGAATACCGCCATAACGTCGGTTTGCTTGGCAAGGCCATGGTGCTTGCTTTTCGCGATCAACCGAAGGAATCGAACGATTTGTTTGCCGTC
>DASRAT010001043.1:0-5548 GCA_035638015.1 Gemmataceae bacterium
CGGTCCAAGAAATCTTCACAGGGGTCAGCCGCGACCGCGTCAGTGCCGCCCGCAAAACGCTGCATTATCTGCAATCCACCGGCGGCTCCGCTCAAACGCTCATGGCCGCCGGCCGACGCTTGATATTCACCAAGGGCCGCGATTCGCACGATTACAAATTCAGTTCGGCGGCATTGGAAGATTTCCATCACATGACACCGGCCTGGCGCAACCGCTTTTTGGCGACGGCGATGTTCAATTTGCACGGCAGCACGGATGCGGATTCGCCGGTGTTGCAGCGAACAAGGGCGGCACTGGGTGGATGAGCAAAAAGCCAAAAATGCGAGCATGGCGCCGCCGCGACTATTGCTTCTGGAGACCTCCCATCAACCGGGCTTTGTCGCGCTGGCCGAAGGCGAAACGCTGCTAGGCGTGCGCCGCCTGGACGAAGCGCGGCGTCACGCCCGCGATCTGGCGCCGGCAGTCGGTGAGTTGCTGTCGGCCCAGGGCTGGAAGCCTCGCGATGTGCAGACAGTGGTTGTCGGGCGTGGCCCCGGCAGTTACACCGGCTTGCGCGTCGGCATCATGTCTGCGAAGGCGTTCGCCTATGCCACGGGCTGCACTTTGTTGGGATTGGAAACATTCGCGGTGATAGCAGCCCAGGCCCCGCCCGACGCGATTCGATTGGCTGTCCTGGCCGATGCGCAGCAAGACAAAGTTTACGTGCAGGAGTTCGAGCACAACCTGCCGGTGGCGCCGCTTCGTATCACTTCGTTCAATGATTGGTTGCATGCCGCGACAAAACCATTGTGGGTAAGCGGTCCAGGGCTGCGCAAATGGGCCGCTCACCTGGCGGCCAATATGAAGCCGCTCGAACCGCAACTTTGGGAGCCGCAGCCGGAAACGATGTTGCGACTTGGATTGGCCCGCCAGGAGAAGGGCGAGCGTGACGCCGTGTGGTCGATGGAGCCGATTTACCTTCGGCCCAGCGCGGCAGAGGAGCAATGGGCGAAGCGCGGTTAGCCGCGAGGTGCTGCAGGTTGGCCGCAAGTGGAATTATGTTGCGAGGTTATCACGAGCGGGTATTATTAGCCTACCACTACCAAACAATTGATTTGCCGAAGCATTGGAGAGTTGTCATGTCGATGATGTGGGGCTTTTATTCATATTCGCAGGCGCGGTTTGACGCGTTTTTTGGGGGCGGCGAACCGAATGCCGCACAACAGATCCTCGATGCTTTGGCGTCGGCTCATGGTGACGACGACGAGGAAGATGAGGACGACGAAGACGGCGATGAAGAGGACGACGCTCCTTGCACTTCTGCTGAATCACTGAAATGGGCCGACCGCATTACACGCCATGGAATTTCTCGGGAAGATGTTCAAGGCATGGACGACGTATTCCAATCATTGTTTTCGCCGGACGGCTTGTGGGAGCAATTGGAAATGGAATCAGAATCTCCGGATGGGTTACATCCGTCGGTTGTAGCTGAGATGCAGCAGTTCGCTGATGCCGAATCATTTTCGCTTTTGACGGTTTTAGACGGCGGACGGCGTTACGGTGAGACTGATGATGCAGACTGTGATTACTGCTTTTTATCTGTCGCGGAATGCGAGCAGCTTTTGTCAGGTGTTCGCCAAATCCTCGCAAAGGGCGGGCCGTGGAGTGATCGGTGGATGCCGAAGGTAATTGAGGAGTGCTTAGCTGGGCCGCTCCAGGCCGCGGTTTCCAAAAAACGGCCCTTGTTCGGCACATTGGGTTAGCCTTCGCTCTGCCGGCGTATTACGCCGCTTCCAAGCGCTCGAAATACCGCAACTCCATCACGATCTCGCAATTCAAAACCCGCTCCACGTCAACCAATATCTCGGCCGCCATGAGCGGCGTCAGCACGCGCGCATCAAACTTCAAGCTCACGTCCACAGTGGCGGCTTGAATGGTCCCAAAGCTCAACACCGTCGTCGCCGGGTAAAGCGGATCGACGAAATCGGCCCCAGCGCCGCCAAGGCTGGCCACCGCGAATGTTCCCAGACGCTTGGCCCTCCGCCTGCCGCTCAGGTTCGCTTCCCGCGCCCAGGCCAGTCGCCGCACGGCCCACGGCCATTGCCCCCGCGCTTGCAGCCGCCGCAACTGCCCAACATTTTTGACAGGCTCTTCCTTGAAGCGTGTCAAATGATTGTGAAGCTGCTGCAAACCTTGGTGTGCCGGGTCCGTTAAACGTCCCCAAAATGTTGGCAATTCCTCATCAAACGGCCTGTTGACCGCCACCGCCGCCACGGCAAAGGGATGCTCATACAATCGCGGCCACGGCAATGGCGAGAAGACTTGCTTGAGCTGGGGATGCGCACCAGCGGCCAACGCCATCGCCTTGGTGAACACCGCCAGCCAACTCGGCCGTGGCGCCGCCATTTCACGCGCCGCCGCGACATCCGCTATGGCAATCGTTCGCCGTACTGTCGCAGTCGGCAAGGCACGCGCCAGATGGGCAAGGTCCGCCAGGTAGGCCTGCATAAATGACGGCGCTTGCGTGGTTCCAAATGGTGAATTCACGGGCGTCTCCCTGAAAACCAAACGATGGATGGAAGACCGCCTTGTCCTTCCATCCATCGCCATTGCGTCGATTGCTCAATTCTTGGCGGGCGACTGGGCGGCCGCCAATGCCGCCGGCGGCGGATAAGCCCGAACGATGTTCGTGACCATCTGCTCAAAATCGGCCGTCACATTCTCAAAGGCCGTCAGCTTCCACAGCGACATTAAATCCTTGCCGCGCGCGTTCTGGTTAGCGGTCAACATACCTTCCCTGAATTTGTTCAATGTCACATTGTCGATCGCGCCCTGGCGATAGGCCACCACGCCCGGTGGGAATGTTTCTGATTCCTTCAGAACCTTGAGGCGAGCGAAACATCCCGATTTCACTTCCTCGTAGCTTTGCAGCGCCAGGGCATCCACCAACACCGCCTGCACCTTGTCCCGGAGGATGTCGTCCAGCGCGTCTTCGATGCTGGCGTGAGCTATGACTTTGCCGAACAGTGTTTTCTGGTCAGTTCCAAGTTTGGCCAGTTCGCGTTCCAGGAACAGGAGGGTGTGTTCCTTGCTGCGTTTGGGCACCGAGACGGTCTTGCCCTGGAGGTCGGCAAGCGTCAGGCCTTTGCTGTCATCACGCACCATGACAAACGCCTTGAGCGAGCGTTGCTTGTTGACGGCAATCATCAACGGCTTGAGGTCAGGAAACTTTTGCTGCGCCCAGGCAAACTCGAAACCGTGGAACACGCCGAGTTGAACTTTCCGCTCATTGAGCCGCTTACCGAGGTCTTCGGCATCGCCCGCGGCGATGATCTCGCCGTCCAGGCCGGTCTGATCGCGCATCAGGGTTTGAAACGGGGGGGTCATGACTTGCACGAGCGACGGCGGCACATCGCGGAACAAGGTATTGACCATGCCGATCTTGACCGGCGTGGCCGGGGACTGGGCTTGCTGGCCTGGCGCGAGGGCCGGCAAGAGTGTGCCGCCGATGAAGGCGGCCAAACCTAGAAAGACTCTGCTCCGTCCGAACATAGGTGTCCTTTGGGCGTTGGTGTTGCAAGGTAACGTCACAACAACAGCAACCTTGGCGGCACCTCCCTGGCACATGTTCCCGACTTATCAGTTCAACGAGCGGCGGGGTTTAGCCCCGCCGGGGCATATCCCCCGGCTCGTCGCCGACATCTTTCCTCCTTGGTTGAAAATCCACAGTTGCAGGTTGACTTCATGAATGTCATTGTTGCGAGCGGCGGAAGCTCGGCGTGAAACCGCCGGCAGTCACGCGCTCCAGGGCTGCCAGGGCCAAAATCTGGTGGTAGATCGCTTCGTTGAGCTGCGCCTGGGTTTGATCCTCCAGCGTCCGCGCTCGCAGATAATCTTCACCGCTGACTTTGCCACTCTCGAAACGGCCGCTGATCAAGGCCGCCAGCTTCGCCGATTTGGCCGCCGACTCACGCAGCGTTTTCACCTGACCGGTCGCGGCTTGCCATTTGTAAAAAGCGTCCTCGACCTCCAGGGCGATCAGGTTTTGCGTCTTCTCCACCACCGAGCCGGCCCGCGTGTTAAGCTCCATGGCGCGGGCCACGCGGTCGGACTTGTTGCCGACCAGAGTCGAGGGCATTTCAATGCCGATCGCCGAGGGCCGATAAGTGCCGTTGCTCGTCCCTTGCGGGATCGGTTTGGCATGGATGTCCGATGCGGCCGCGAACGTCTTTCTGAATGGCAGCAGGCAGCATCCCGAGTTCTGGGCGCAAATCTCCAACTCCGTAAGCTGGGAGGCCAACGTGGCCTGCAAGAGCTCGCCCCGGCGGGACATTGCCATTTGAATCACCACATCGCGGTCCACGATGTCGGAGGTCGATGGCAGAGTTACCAAGGGCAACGCCAGCGGCGTGTCATACCGCAAACCCATCGCTTCTTTCAAGGCCGCCGTGGCACGATTCACGCCCGTGGAAGCTTCGATCAAACGCAACTCCAGCAGTTCGAGGTTTACCGTCAACTTGTCCACGTCCACCTGCGTCACCGGATTGTCCGGATCGGCCTTTTTCACCAGGGCTTGCGCGCTTTTGCGGGACAGTTCCAGCTTCTCCATCAGGCCCCTGGCCAACACTTCCTGCTGGCGAGCGTAGATAACCGAGTAGTAGCAACGGGTCACGGCATAGATGGTTTCCCATTCGGCGATGTCCACGCCGGCCTGGGAAATGGTGACGCCAAGGCAAGCCTGGCGTTTGCGGAAGCCGAGTTCGTGACTAACCAGCGAGGCCAGGACCATGTGGTCCAGCGCTTGCCGCTGAGCTTCGGCGGATGCGAGGCTGGCCCGCTGGGCCGCAATGGCCGGCTGACTGCCGAGGCCAATGAGAACGCAGTCATTGAGCGAATAGGTTTTTTCTTGTGCGGGTTGGCTAAGCGCGATCGGCGCTTGCGCGGGCGGCGGCAGGATCGGCATGGAGTGTTGTTGCTGGGCGCGCGCGGCCGGAGTCAGGCCGAGGCACACAAAGAACGAAACGGCAATACGACGTAACCAGATCCGGCCGGAACGTGTGGTGTGGCTCATGGTGGGAAGAGTCCTTGTTCTCGGGCGGAGGCGCGTGGGTAGAGCATCCGCGAGGGTATCTGTGGTTGGGATCGGCTAATTGGACGGAGAATCTGAACGGGGAAATAGCGGAAGTAGGGCAATTGGACGAAGGCTGTGGGGGAAAGTGGGGTTAGGTAAGATGGATGAGGAAGCGGTTTCCTTGGAGGAGCGCTCAGCCGCAAGCGGCTGCAAATCCGTCATAGAGCCTTCGCCAAAACCTGCGACCGCCTGCCACTGCGATCATAGCGCTCACGCCGGGCTGCCGGCAAATCCTCCGGCGTCCCCAACCGGAAGCCGCCCTTTTGCACAAAATAATTGACCGCTTGCGTGGACAAACAAAACAACTCCGCCAAGCCCCGCGCACGCGCCTGGGCCTCCGCGTATTGCACGAGCCGGCCGCCAATGCCTTGATTTTCGTACTTTTCAGAAACGCAAACACATGACAATTCAGCTTTACGCTCTTGCGGATATTCCTGA
>DASRAT010001044.1:0-4326 GCA_035638015.1 Gemmataceae bacterium
GGAGCCGGAAGCGTCAGCGACGGTCAGGCAGAATTATCAAGCGGCTGCACTTGTGGGCTTACGGCGGCGGAAAATGGAAAACACGTTTGCAGTCACAAATCGCAACACGCGCCACGCAATGAGACATGGCCAATACGCCAGGAGCACAGCAGCCCAAACCAATGTTGCCCACCCGACAATCCGCCACGGCGACGCTTGCAATGGCACCGCCCATAGCTCCACCAGATTGCCATCGCGAACGGCTGCCATGGTCCGGCCATTAGGGGAGAAAAGCACGCTACTGCATTTTTCCAGCATTAACACTTCTTTCTGTGCATCCACACTCCACACGCGGACAAAGGGCCGATCCGGGATAGCTGCATATGGATTGCAGGATCGCGGCAACCAATTATCCAGCGGCGGCCGATTGCTATGTGCATTGATTCCCCTTATTGCCAGCGTCTTGCTGTCCGGGGAGAACATGGCCGACGCCAATGCATCTCCACTGTAATAACCATTGTCGGCGCTATTGACAAAACTGGCTGTCTGTTCGGGTGCGGTGATGTTCACCAGCTGCGCTCCATCTGCTCTGCTGACGGCCAGCCATTTACCATTGGGGGAGATGGCAGGTCCTGATGAGTAGGAGCTTGAGTAGGAGCCGACGAGTTTCGGCGTACCGTTAAGATTCCACACAGTAGTTCCGAATTTCCAGTCGTATCGATTCGTACCACCGCTGCTCGTCGCCTTGAGTATTTTGCCGTTGCTGCCGAACTCGACGGATATTAACCGAAGCCCGTGTAGATTAAAAGTTTCGGACCACCGCTTCTCTCCCGTTTTGAAGTCGCGCAAGGCGACTTCACCGCGACCGCCTGCCAATTCGTCGGCCGTGGCCATCACTGTGAGATCAGGCGAGAAAGCAATGCGACTTGCTTCGATTTCACGTTCCTCCACCAAAACAAGAGCACTTTCTATTTGCCAATGCTTTAAGGTGATGACGTTGCGCCGTTCATTCCAACTGTGCGTCACAAGGGTTTTTCCGTCCGGCGAACAGGCCAACTCGGAAAATCCACTCTCCATACTGCCTTGCTTTTGATTTGTTTTGACATTCCAGAAGGTGATGAACGATTCTTTTGGCCAACCCTGGCTGTAATCGGAAAAAAGGAGAAAGCGGCTATCCGGAGAGAAGCGGTAGTGCACCCAATTTCTGTTAAAAGTCACCGGCGAAAACCGCACGAGGACTTCGCCAGTGGTTGAACTCCACCCGATCATATCGCCTTCCCGTGCATATGCAGCGATCAGAGCGTTGTCGGGCGAAAACTCCACGCCAATGTCTTTTAGATCGTGCCCGACGGAAAAGCGCTCGACGCCCGCGGCAATGTCCCAAATCCGAATCGGACCAACGGAATCGTTGTCTGCACTTCGCCCACAAGTGACGAGCATCGAGTTGTCTGGAGAAAACTGCAGCAGTCTGGTTTCTTGCGACAATCTGACCGCGGCATAAGGCTTGGCGGGCAGAAACCACCAGTAAGCGGCAAAGATTGCACAAAATAAGAGAGCGAGAACCGCCCAGGCACGACGCGGTCTGCAGATTCCTCTGGCATTCATCGATTTGCCCCCATCGCCTTGACAAGCATACGCCACACTATCAGCGGAGCCATATCCGGTCCATGCTGATTGCGTCCGAAGCCGCGATGGTTGCCAAGGGAAGAGTGGGGATAAAAGCTGCAAAGCCGCACCAGCATCCGCCCTGTTCACCGCCCCGCCAATTTCGGATAATGGGCCAAGTGGCTGTCACGCCTGACGCCGGGCGTGCTAACAAAGGAGAGTCCAGGTGGAAGAGTTCCTGCGGAATTGGGGCTACCTGGGCATCTTCATCGGCCTTGTCGGCACCGGCATGGGAATGCCCATGCCCGAGGAGTTGCCGGTCGTGATGGGCGGGGCGCTGGCGGGCGGCCATCCCGAGGTCCGTTGGTGGATCATGTTGCCGGTTTGCATCGCCGGCGTACTCATCAGCGACGGTTTCCTTTATGCCATCGGCCGTTGGTATGGCCCACGTCTCCTCCAATACGGCTGGATCAAACGCCGCGTCTTTCCGCCTGACCGCCTCCTCAAGATCGAAAGCAATTTCCAGCAATACGGCGTCAAGCTGCTCTTGTTCGCCCGGTTGACTCCCGGCATCCGCGCTCCCGTTTTTTTCACAGCAGGCATGACCAGGCTGTCCTTTGCCAAGTTTCTGTTTGCCGACGGCATTTACGCGATCCCTGGCGTGAGTCTGCTGTTCTTTCTGGGTTTCTGGTTCGCGGACAGCATGGTGGACATCATCAAGGAAGTGGAACAAGCCAAATCGGTGTTGGTCATCGTCATCGTGGTAGTGGTGATCGCCTACTTCACCTACCGCGCCCTGAGGAAGCCGGGCGTCACCGGCGATCCCAAGGAGATTCCGCCGTTAGTTGAGCAAGTCACGCATACGCTGGGCACCGTGACCAACAAGATCATGCACCCAAAGTCAGGCGCTCACCCCGCGCCGCCCACCGAACGGATTCAGCGGCCCGGCGTTAACACGGAGGTCCAGCGCAAACCCGTGACCTCTCAAGAATCGGTGGACCAACCCGACGCTCCCGGAAATCGATCCTGACCCATTCTCCACAGGTTTTGGCTATGGCCGCCACCGACCTCGTCCTGGCAATGACCGGCGCCAGCGGCTCGCCTTATGGCGTGCGACTGCTGGAAGTGCTGCTGCGCGCGGGCCGAACCGTGCATCTGTCGATCAGCCCGGCGGGGGCAGACGTGATCTTCCAGGAAGAGGGTAAACGGCTCAACTTGGCGAAATTCGACTTGACCGATTTGCTGGGCGACAAGGCGGCGCTGGCGAAACCGGGCCAGTTGCACTACCACGACTACCGCGACTTCCACGCCGGCATCGCCAGTGGCTCCTTTCTGACGGCCGGCATGGTGGTTTGCCCTTGCAGCATGGGCACCGTTGCGGCGATTGCCCACGGTCTTTCGCAAAACCTGATCCACCGGGCCGCCGACGTGCATCTCAAGGAACGCCGCAAGCTCGTGCTGGTGCCGCGTGAAACGCCGCTTAGCCTGGTGCAGCTTCGCAATCTGACGTTGTGTGCCGAAGCCGGCGCTGTGGTTTTGCCCGCGATGCCGGCGTTTTACACCAAGCCGCAGTCGCTTCAGGACGCAGTCGATTTTGTGGTCGGCCGGATTTGCGATGTGCTTACTTTGGAGCATCAATTGCTGCGAAGATGGGGAGTGTCTTAAGATTTTTTAACCACAGAGGCACAGAGACGCAGAGAAGAAAAACAAAGGGAAAACACAGGGCGATTCACTTTTTCCATCTCTCTGCTCTGTGTCTCTGTGCCTCTGTGGTTAGTTCCTCTATCATTTCCAGTGCCATGCGTCACGTCCTTTCAGCCTTGGTCCAGAACCGTCCCGGCGTCCTCGCTCAGGTCTCCGGCATGCTTGCCACGCGCAGCTTCAACATTGACAGCCTCGCCGTCGGCGAAACCGAGCATCCCGAGCTGTCGCGCATGACCTTCGTGGTTCACGGCGACGATGCCGTCCTTGAGCAAGTCCGCAAACAACTTGACAAGCTCATCACCGTCGTCAAGGTGTTGGACATCAGCAGCGAGAATTACGTCGAGCGCGACCTCATGCTCATCAAGGTCAACGCCGTCGGTCAGCAGCGAAACGAAATCGCACTCTTGGTGGAGATGTTCCGGGCTCGCGTTGTCGATGTCAGTTCCACCAACATCATGGTCGAAATCTCCGGCCAGGAAAGCAAAATCGAGGCCTTCATCGATCTGATGCGTCCCTACGGCATCGTCGAACTTGCCAGAACAGGCCGCATCGCCCTGGTTCGCGGCCTGGCCAAGGAGGAGGCGAAATGAGCACGCCCGTCCCCGGCTTGGTGGCAACCACGCGGCCGCTGCAACCGAGCACCATCGAGACCCTCGCCCACCTCAAGCCAGGCGACCGCATCCGCATCACCCACACCGTGCGCATCACCAGCACGCGCTTTTGGAAATCGACCACCACCGGCGTCTATCGCGGCTTGAAGTCACTGGTCACAGGCCTGGCGACCGAACGCGATCCGGCGGACGACATCATCGTGCCGACAGTGCATTTCACCAAGGACAACGGGGAGTTGAGCAGCGTGGCGCTGGACGAAGAAACCATAGTCGAGAAAGTCTAGCCCCCCCTGGCCTCGGTCCGCCCGGCCGCGGGCGTCACCTTCTTCGCCAAAGCACATCCTCAGCTAGCCCCATCTCCTGGACGGTCTTGCGAATCGCCAACCAAAATCGCTTGGCATCCAGCGGATACCCCGCCGTCGCCTTC
>DASRAT010001045.1:0-8213 GCA_035638015.1 Gemmataceae bacterium
ACGACAAGCGGACGGGCGACTTCGGCCGGCGCTGCCTGCTGGCCCGCCGCCTGGTCGAGCGGGGCGTCCGGTTCGTGCAGCTCTATGCCGGCGGCGCGCACAACGATAGCAACTGGGACGCCCACGGCGACCTCGAGAAGAACCACACCCTCCACGCCGGCCGGACCGACCGGCCGATCGCCGGGCTGCTCAAGGACCTCAAGCGCCGCGGCCTCCTCGACGAGACCCTGGTCGTCTGGGGCGGCGAGTTCGGCCGCCAGCCCACCGCGGAATACAAGGAAGGCACTGGCCGCGACCACAACGCCTACGGCTTCACCATGTGGATGGCCGGCGGCGGCATCAAAGGCGGCGTCAGCATCGGCGAAACCGACGAACTCGGCTCCGAAGCCATCTCCCACCGCTTCCACGTCAAACACTTGCATGCTACTGTTCTGCACTTGCTCGGCCTCGACCCCGATCGCTTGACCTACTTCTACGGCGGCCTGGACCAGAAACTGGTCGGCGTCGAAGGAGCGGAGCCGATTCGGCAGATTATGGCGTGACGCCCGCTTTGCGGTCCCCGTGGATTCGCGCATACGCGCAGCAATCTAAAGCGTGTTCGTCTATAATCTGCTTCAACTCGTCCTGGAGCAAACCAATCCCAGAATCTGGGTATCATCGCCATGATGACGCGATTCAAGGTCAAGAATTACAAGTGTCTCGCGGACATTGACATTCCCCTGACGCCCATCCATGTGCTCATCGGCCAAAACGACGCGGGCAAAACCAGTCTTTTGGAGGCCATGCTGGCGTTTTATCGCAGTTCCGTGATGGAGTTAAAGCCGGCATTTCCCGGTAAATGGGAAGGCACGGACCTCGTTTTCGAGAATGCTGATCAGCCGCTAATTCAATTGGGCGGCGCATTCGCAAATACGTCCAGCATAAGGGCGATCGAATATGGTTTTAACGCAGATTTTGCATTGGAAGGCCGGGTAATTAAGAAACGTGAATGGTTTGCTGACGCGAGCAATGAAAAGCCACAAGATTTGGAGATACACAATCCAAATGGTACCAACGTCTACCATCGCACTCAGTTCGATCAAAATGAGCGCAAAAAACTGTCCATGGTAGCCGACGGTCTTGGCCCCGCTCATCTCTATCGCTTTGACCCAAAGCTGATGGCGCTGCCTGCCACGATCGATCCCCAGCGCAAATTCCGCATGGACCCCGATGGATTCGGACTCGCCGGCCTGCTGGACGACATACTTAGCTACAAACCTGAACTCTTCATTCATGTTCGCGACCGTTTTTGCCAATATTTTCCTCAATTTCGCAGTGTGCACCTCGAAATCGAACAAGCAGCCAATCGAAATTACCAAGAGGCGGGTATTTCCATAATGACGCCAGGCGCAGGCAAAGGAATCTGGTTTGAAACCCGGCGCGGCCGTTCCATCCGCGCTCAACAAGCTTCGGACGGTGCGATCTTGTTCCTTGGTTTCCTCGCGCTGGTGAACTTGCCCGAGCCGCCGAAGCTTCTGTTGATTGAAGAGCCGGAAAAAGGCGTTTATCCCAAACGCCTTGATGAGATTGTGGGGCTATTGAAAGAGGCCATCGGTGGCGGTGCAAACGGCTCACGCCCTCAAGTCGTCATTTCCACTCATTCACCGTACATGCTGAGTTTCTTCAAACCCGAAGAAGTCACTGTGATGAGCCGTCTAACCGACGGCAGCGTTCGCGCCCGTCCATTGCGAGACGCGCCCAACATCGAAGAACGCATGGCCGGAGAGTTCTTCCTCGGAGAGCTATGGTACAACTTGACTGAGGAGGAGTTGTTCGGCGATGTCCAACCTCAAAACGCTTGAAGTCTTCGGCGAGGGCAAAACGGATATTGGCAAGGTGGATGCCCCCGGACTTGCAAACTCCGGCGTCGTTCCGATCCTCGTTCATACTCTCTGCGGCAAACCTGCCAACATGCGTGTTAGGCGTCACTCTTTGCCGTTTTTGCAACGCAAGCGGAGTTTGTGGCAAAAAGTGAAGTTTGCCAAACAACAGGCTTCTGTCAATGGCTCGGCCGCAGCCATCGTTGTTGTCGATACCGAAGGAGATCGCAAAACTCGCATTGCTGAACTTGCTCAGGGCCGAAACGCTTGTTTGCCAAACTATCCAATGGCCGTTGGCACGGCGCACCCTTGCATTGAAACATGGCTCCTCGCCGATCCTGTTGCTATTGCCAAAGGTCTTGGCCTTGGAAAGCTGCCGACAGTTCCCGATAGACCAGAGGAATTGTCCGCGCCGCATAAGAATCGAAACGCAAATCCCAAGACCGCATTGGCCGCCTTCAGCGCTACTCGCAAATCTGAGTTATCGGCCGCCGAAAAAGACCAAATTGCCCTGGCTATTAAGGACATGAACCTGGTGCGTGCCCGTTGTCCATTAGGATTTGCACCCTTTGCTGATGAGGTCGAACAGCACATCAAACCGTTGTTTGTTCACGCTCAAGGAGACCCCCACTCGCACCAGCTATAAACGTTCAAAGACCGACATCTGCGTCAGGACAACCATCCGCCCGTCACGCACCTTGCTATATTAACCTCCGAGCTTTACCCTTGAAATTCGCCGCAAACATGCTCTGTTAGATGATCAACACACCCCAAACTCGACCACCCGCCTGCTCGGCTGAGTCACTCCCGCCCAAATGACAACACGCCCCCGAAAGGAACCCTCCATGCCCCGTCTCCACCAGATCTCCCTGCCTTTGTCCTGCGTCTGCCTGCTGCTCTTCTCCGGCGCCGCACGAGCCCAAACCCTGGCCGAAGCCGAGAAGGGCATTGAAGACCTGCAACAAAACGGTCAACTCTTTGACAAAACCAAGCACAAGGAAGTGCGTGCCGCGTTTGCAAAGCTATTTGAGGCCAAGCACCAAAAGACCATCGCCAAGTCGTTTGGCGACGACGCGGAGGCCATCACCAAATGGCTCGATGCACGCCCCGATTTTCGCGACCATCTTTTTTCCGCGATCAACGACCACTACGACCGCGTCGGCCCGGCCATGAGCATGTTTCGTCAGCTTTGGAAATACTCGCCCGAAAAAGTGGCAAGCAATCCTGAACTGGCCATTGCCGTGGTCGTTTCCTGGGACGAACCCGAACGCCTTTACCATTACGAACGCCACCAGGAACGCACCAAGAGCAGCCTGCCCAACGGTCAGATCGATGGCCTGGGGAATTTCCAGTACATCATCAACGACAAGGTGCTTGAAGCGCGTTGTCGCTGGCTGCCGTGGGAATTTCTGGTTTTCGTGGTGGATCACACCACGCCGCTGGCGGAGCGAGCGTGGGCGCAGACCTATGCACGAACCAATGCCGGCCTGACCAGCTGGCACAAAGACGTGCCCTACGATCACGGCATGCTCAAGGCCGAAAAATCCAAGGGAACGTCGGCAGTCCAGCCCAAGCTCGCCGGCCAGGAATACACGCTCGCCAACATCCGCGCCTTTGGCGGTGTCTGCGCCATGCAGGCCGATTTCGCGGCTCGTGTCGCCAAAAGCACCGGCGTGCCCGCCGTCTATTGTGGCGGGCAATCCGCCAATGGCGTCCGCCACGCCTGGTGGATGTGGGTGCAGGTCACCAAGGTCACGGCCGATAGCCTTCAGTTCACGCTCAAATCCGACGGCAGATTTCAGGGTTTTATCAAGGACGCCTTTTACACCGGTCTGGTGGAAGAGCCGCGTCGCGGCACGCGCATCCTCGACAGGGAGATGGAACGCAGGCTGTACGTCGCCGGCAATGACCGCGTCGGCAATCGCCAGGCGGAGATGCTCATGAACGCCTACGTCTGGCTGCAAAGAAAGCAGAAATGGGACACCGCCCAAAAACGCGAGTATTTAGACAAGGTCAGAAAACTCTGCCCGCTTCACGAAGGCCCCTGGCTGGAATATGCCAAAATGGCCCAGGTCAACAAATCGGACCAAGACAAGGAAGCGTTGGGCAAATATGTTCCGGTGCTGTTGGAGCAGTTCAAAAATTTTCCCGATTTTGTGCAGGAGAATTTCAAGTACCTTGTAACCACTCAGCCGGCGGCGGAACAATTGAAATCGTTTCAGAAGGCCTTGATTCTCCTCGATAAATCCGGCCGGCCCGACCTTGTCTGCGCCGGTGTGCTGGAACTGACCGACGCCCGCATCAAACAGCAAGACTGGCTGACCGCGTTCAAAGGCCTTCACCAAATCATCTCACGCTACCCCACCGAAGGCCGCTTTATCCCCCGGCTCACCAAGAAAGCACAAGAAGTGGCCGGCCAAATCAAAGGCGGCAATGACCAGCTCGGCCTGATCTACCTTGACCTGGTGCCGAAAATCGCCGTCTACTACCGCGGCGAAGGCGCAACCTATCCCGACGAGATCTACAACCAGGCCATGGGCTTTTTCGCGCAGAACAAGATGGACAACTACGCCAACGCGCTGCGGGGGGCCATGAAGAAATGAATTGACTTCGGCGTTTCAGGTGGATGGCTTGTATGCATAACAGTCCGAGTTCCATCATGCAATAACAATCCCCTTGGCTCCGATACCCCAACCCGTACCATATCCACGAACGCTGTTCAAACGCGGTCCATTATTCAGCAAGTTCCAAGTCGTCGGATGACTTGAGGAAAGGCAACCCGGCTTTTTCGGGAGGCCCGTTGACGAAAAAGCCGGCGTGGTCCAATGCCTTCTGGTGTTCGGCCACGTCGGTTTTTTTTCCCAGGATGGGGAACCGCCATGTGACCATTTCTGGGGAGACACATCATGAAACGGCTGCTCTTGTTTCTTGCCTTCGTCGCTTCTTTGACGGCACTGGCCGTGTCATCAACCGCCCAGCAACCAGACAAAGGCGATCCGTTTGCGGGGGATGAAATCAAGGGCGCGGAACAATCCTTCACGAGCCGTTTTGTCAAGGTACGGAACGCCTCCGACGAAAAACTGACGGTCTCCATTCAATATCGCACTCTCAACGAGGCCAATGAATGGGTTTGGCTGCCCGGCGAGCCTGGGACCGCCGAATCCATCAGCGTTGACATTGACCCCGGTCAGGAAGCGCTGATGGCGGATGCGAGCGGCAAGCCAATTACCGCCAGCCGCGTCCGCCTTTGGGCGGTGGGCCAAACCTTGCAGTTTAGCGCCAATCGAGATGCCGATCTTGTGACCGTGCCTGAGATGGATGGACAAGACAATGGCTACAAAGCGCTGGAGATGGACACCTTCACGCAAGTTTTCTCGCCGCCGGGCCCTGTAGGCCCCGAACTAATCGACAACGGCACCCCCGTGCCGCCGCCAGGTGACGTGGTGGCGCCGCAACCCAATGTCTTGGTGGAAAGCCCCATCCCCATGCCGATCGCCCCTGGCCTGACACCGGCGCCGCTCATCACTATCGTCGAGCCGGCCCCGATTGTCGTGATTCCATTGCCTCCCTTTATTCCGCTGCCTGTGCCTCCCGTTCCATTTCCGTTAGATGCAGACCTGGTGGCCAGTGCATTCACCATCGATGCCAACGGAGTTTTCACGGGCAACATCATCAACGCCGGACCCGCTGCCTTTCCGGGCGGGCGCAAATGGTTTGTGCTGAAGTCCATCGCCGGACCTGCCAAGTTCGGCAGTGTCGTGGCCCAAGGGGACATCAACGCTCTGGCGCCGGGCGGCACTCAGGGGATCGCGGGCACCATCGGTCCCGTCACTATCGCCAGTCGCTACATCCTGGCACTGTCGCCGGGCGATTCCAAGCGACTGAATGATTTCTCCGGAGTGATTTTCTTACAGTCTGTCACCGCCAAGTCCGATCTGGCCGCCAAGGTGCAACTCCAGGGCAAAAAACTCGTCGGCACCATTACCAATAATGGGCCGGAACTATTCAAGGGCGACGGCAAACGCACATTTCAACTTGGCGACACGTCTGGCCTGGTGGCGCCCCTGCTTGACAAGGTGCCGCCGCTGGCCGTCGGCGCCTCCAGCACCGTCTCGCTGGACGTGAGCGCCGCTATCAATGCCAAAACCAAGTTCTTTCTCGCTCTCAACCCCGGCGATGATTTCAAAATCAACGACGTCGCCACGCTGCCCCACAACGCCAAGGGCAAAGCTACCATTGTGCCGGACCTCGAAGCCAAGGCGCTTGTGATCAAGGGCAAAAAGCTGGTGGGGACCATCGTCAACAACGGCCCAGGCGAATACCTGGGCGGCCGCAACTTTTTCCTGGGCAACAACGCCGTCCACAAATCCTCCTCCATCGGCGCTCTCAAGGTAGGCGGCACGCACCTGGTGGAGCTGGACCTGTCCGATCTCGTGCTGGCTACCAATCAAACTTTCAAGCTCCACATTTCCGGCGACGACGCCAAGCCCGCCAATGACACCCATTCCGTCAAGCACACCGTCAAGGTGCCCGATCTGGCGGCCGCGTTGACCATCACCGGCCACAAGGTGAAAGGCACCATTACCAATTTGGGTGCGGGCGCTTATGAAAGCGGCCGCACCTTTACGCTTTCCGCCCCCGCGCTGGGTAAAACCTACCAGATGGGGCCGATCGGCAAATTGAAGGAGAAAGAAACCTTCTTGGTCGACTTTACGCTGCCCAAAGATGCCCCTGCCCAGGCCGTGGTGCTTTCGCTCAATAACGGCGACGCCAAACCGGTCAACGATATTGCCACGCAACCGTTCGCGCCCGACGCTCATGACCTCAAAGTCAGCATCAGCGTCAAGGGATCCAATGCCAAAATCACTATCACCAACGTCGGCGCCACCGCCTATCCGGCGACCGGCAAACGCACCATCACGCTTGACCGCCCCGGACTCAAAGCGATCACTGCCGCTGTGCCCGGTCCCATTTCCAAGGGCGGCAGCAAGGTCGAAAACTTTTCGCTTGTCGGCGCCACGCCTGGCGCCAAGGTCACCGTCAAACTCTCCCCCGGCGACCCCAACCCGGCCAACGACACCGCTTCTGACACCTTCGTCGCCTTCGATCTGGCCATCGGCGCCGTGACGATCAAGGGCCTCAACTTTTCGATTCCCGTCACCAACAAGGGCCCCGCCTACAGCGGCGCCGATTCCTATACCATCACCGGCCCAGGCAAATTCAAGGAAACCGGCAAGATCCCGAATCTGCCCAAGGACGGCGCCGGCACCATCACGCACACGTCCAAGGTCAAGTTGGAACCCGGGACCTTCACCATCACGCTCAACGTCGCGGATGCGAACCCCGCCAATAACAAAAAAGATGTGATCCACAAGGCAGCAATTTTCGATCTGGCAATCGCCTCCGTGGTGATCAAGGGAAGCACCTTCGCCATCCAGGTCACCAACAAAGGCCCCGAATACAGTGCGGGGGACACCTACACCATCACGGGCCCAGGAAAATTCAAGGAAACCGGCAAAATCCCGAAATTACCCAAGGACGGCGCCGGCGCCATCAACCACACCACCAAGGCCAAGCTGGGCAACGGCGACTTCACCGTTACCCTCAACGTCAAGGACGACGACCTCAAAAACAACACCAAGACCGTGAACCACAAGGAACTGCACGCCACGCTGGCGATCGCCAGTCTCACCCGCGACGGCAAAAACGTGACCGCGACCATCAAAAACGAAGGCTCCGCCAATTTCGTCTCCGGCGGCGGCGTGTCGGTCCACTTCCAAATCGAGCACCACCTGCCCAAAGGCGTAGTCAAGACGCTGCCCGCCTCCAACGTGCCGAACATCGCCGCCGGGGCAACGACAACCATCACGGTCCCCGATCCGGGCGCGGGCGAGATCGTCGGCTCCCTGACCGGGACGGCCAGCGTCATCTCGACCGATCCGAATAAGCACAAGAAAACAGTGAAGTGAGGGGGTGTGCTCCTGTTACAGCAACACAGTCTACCACTGATACAATAAACACCTTGCTCAGTTTGTTAGTCAGGGCCTCCTGAAACGCGAGTCGTCATGTCATCCGCAACATTGGAGGAAAAACTGCGTTCCATCGTCGGGCCCAGCGGCTTGTTGTCGTCCCCTTCGGACCTCGTCGTCTACGAATGCGACGGCTACACCATCGAAAAGAACAAACCCGACATCGTCGTCTTCCCCAACTCCACCGAGCAAGTCGTTCAAGTCGTTCAAGCCTGCAACGCCGCCAATGTGCCCTTTCTGCCGCGCGGCGCCGGCACCAGCCTGGCCGGCGGTTGTCTCCCCGTCGGTGGCGGCGTCATGCTTGCCCTGACGCGCATGAAACGCA
>DASRAT010001046.1:0-20840 GCA_035638015.1 Gemmataceae bacterium
AACGGCCTCCAAGCGGGTGCCGGTTAGGTAGGCGCATCAAGAGTAACCGACGTAGACCAGTTGGTCCAGTGGATTCACCAGTGCAAGGCGAGCGTCGAGGCGTCAGCCCGACCCGGATGAGGCGATGCGGCACCGTTTCCAACGATTTCCCGTTGCTTCACAGCCCCCGGCGCTGCACAATAGGCTTGGTTCATCATTCAAGTCCGGGAAGAGAGTGCGCCTCAAACAAGTCGGGAGGGCGGGATCATGAAGCGTTGCTTATTGGTGGCCGCGTTTTTGCTCGGTGTCCATTGCTGTATCGGCCTGGCTTCGGCTGATTATGTGGTCATCAAGATCGACCTCAACCAAATTCTGCACCCGCCGCAAGCGGCGCCGGCGCCCGGCCCAGGAGTCATACCGCCCAATCCCAGCACGGTGCCGCCTCCCACCTACTATCCGCCGGCCAAAGGCGCGCCCGGCAAGGGAGGCAAGGGTGTCGGCGGTAAAGGCGTTGGCGGCATTCCCAAACAGCCAGTGCAACCTCAGCCTAATCCGCCGGTTCAACCCCAGCCCTATCCGCCTACGCAGCCTGGCGGGGCTGGTCAACCTGGCACAGCCCAGCCGGCGCCCGTCAGCACCGAGCCGCCGATGTATGTCTATGCTTACCTGGAACTGAAGAGCGCGCAGCAGCCCATCCCCATAATAAAAGGCTCGCCCATTCAGTCCAAAATGGTGACGTTCGATTACAAATTCGGCGACCAAAAAATGAAGCTGTGGGTGCGGGACCAAGACCTGTTCAACGTGCCCGCCGCGCCGATCAGCAAGGAATTCACTGCGAAATACGACAAGGCGCAAAAAGAGCTCAAGGCTTCGCCCGACGACGGCAAGAAAGAGGAACTGGTCATTGTGGCCAAGTGGGCATTGCGGCGCGGCATGTTGCCGGAATTCGAAAAGTGCATCAACCTGCTGAAAACGTATGACGCCAAACACCCGGTGGTGGTCGCCGTCGACAGGACCCGCGAGTTGCTCAATCAGCCGCCGAAGACCGACGATCCTGCTGCCCAAACCCTCATGCAAGAACTTGGGTCGCAGGGGTATCAGAAATATGTCCGCAAGCCGCCGGTCGCCAAAAAAAATGAGCAAAAGAAGGAACCCAAGATCAAGATCGATCATTATACGTTGTTGACCAACATGTCGATGACCGACAACGATGAGGCGCTGGAGAAAAAGCTCGACCGCCTGGAAGACGTTTATACCACCTTCTTTTATTGGTTCGCCGTCAACGAGCAGCCGCGGACGCCGCCGCCGTATCGGCTGGTCGTGGCTGTCGTGGATACGCCATTGAAGAATCCTGGCGACTTCATCGCCAAGCACAAGGCGTTCGGTTCTTTGCCAATGGTCGGCAGTGGCTTCACGGCCCAGCGCGACAACGTCATCATCATGGCCTCGCGCCGGACCGATCCCATCTATGAGGAATTGCAGCGCTACAATGAAGCCCAGTGGGTCATCAATGAAACCAACATGGATGATCTGTTGACCAAGGTCACCGACTTGCAGCTATCCAAGTTCAACCCCAACACCCGGCAGAAATTGGGCACGAACCTCAAGGACCTGCCGGTGTTGCAGGCCCTGGCCTTGTGCCAAAAGGCGATGGACGAGGAAAACGACGTGGTGACCCTAAGCCACGAAGGCATGCGTCAGCTGATCGCCGCCACCGGCCTGTTGCCGCGGAACATGATGACCGCGGAGTGGACTCGCTTTGGCCTGGCGAGTTTCTTCGAAGTGCCGCCGGAGGCGATCTACCCCACCATGGCGGGCCCCAACTGGGCCCACCTGACGAACTTCAAGTTGATGATCCGCGAGAAAAAACTCGACGTCAAGGATGCCCGCGAGCTGTTCCTCAAGACGATCGCCGACGACTACCTGCAGCATGCCTACAGCGCGGTGAAACAAGCGCTGGCGGCCAAGGAAGACCGGGCCGGCTGGACGGCCCAGGCCGAGCATGAACTGGAATGGGCCCGGGCCACCGCCTGGTCGGTGATGTATTACCTGGCCGGCGAGCGCGACAAAGACCTACAACGCAGCGTCCGCCACAAAAACCTGCAGCGTTATTTCGACGAAATCAACAGTTTGCCGCGCGACTCGGCTTTCGACGCCAGGGTGCTGGTGCATGCATTTTGCAAGGCGTTTGATCTGATCAAGGCCGATCCGGCCAATCCCGCCCGGCAAATAGTGGACGATGCCAAGCTCGACAAAATGGCGGAGGATTGGTTCACGACCATGGAAAAGCTGCGGCTGCCGGTGCCCGAATACGAAAAGTTCGTGGACGTGCTCAAGCACCCTGGGGCCACGCAGCAACCCCCGGCCGTGACGACTCAACCGGGCTATGGGCAACCCGGCCAACCGCCCTATCCGGGAGTGCAGCCGCAACCCGGCATACCGCAACCGGGAGTTCCGCCAAAACTGCCGGCCAAGAAGGGCAAAGGTTGAGCGGCTCAGGACAACAATTCAGCCCACGGGCCACCCCCCTCCCCAGCTTCCCGCTCGAACAAGGGAGGGAGGGGTGGAGGTGGGCTTTTTTGCTGGCCTTCGATTGACGTTGCCGCATGAGCGCTTGTAAGATGAAATGACTCACGAGCCGAAGTGGCGGAACTGGCAGACGCGCTAGCTTCAGGAGCTAGTCCGGGTAACCGGGTGGAGGTTCAAGTCCTCTCTTCGGCACTATATGGGACAAGGGGTTACGACGATTCGTGACCCCTTGTTCTTTTCGGACCTCCCGGATTTTCCGCCATTTTTCCGCCAATAGGGTGTATAAAGGGCGTTTCCACACTAGGAGACGCAAATGGCCGGTATCCGCAAAAAAGGCGACGCTTATTACTGCACTTTCCGATTCCAAGGCCGGCGCTACTACCTCGCTTTTGGCAAATTGACCGAGAGCCAGGCCCAGGCCAGGGCAGTTGAAGTTGACGAAACACTCGACCTCATCGAGCGCGGCAGGCTCGCCGTTCCCGAGGGTGTCCCTCTCGAAGACTTTGTCGTCGCTGGCGGAAAAGTGCTGGCGGTTTCCGCCAAGCAGGAGAAAATCACCGCCCGGCAGCTCTTCGACAAATACCTCACCACCCATGCCAACGGCACTATCGAGCAAAACTCGCTCGTGACCGTCCGTACACACTTGAACCAGCTGATCGAAACTTTCGGCGAACGGTTTCGCATCCAGGCGCTCACGCTCATCAACCTGCAGCAGCATGTTGATCGCAGGCGAAAAAAGGGCATCTCGCCGGCGACGCTGAAGATGGAAATGGCAACTGGCCGTGCCTGCTGGAACTGGGCGGTTCACAGCGGCCTCATCAAGGGCGCCTTCCCGAATCGCGGTTTGCGCTTTCCCAAGGATGAGGAAAAGGAGCCGTTCCGCACTTTCGCCGAGATCGAAGCAATCATCGCCGCCGAGAATCCCGATGACGCGCGGACCGACGCGCTCTGGGAATCGCTGTACCTGACTCGGCCGGAGGTCGAAGAACTTCTGCGATACGTCCAGGGACACGCAACCTTGCCGTGGGTCTATCCGATGCTGGCATTCGCGGCCTACACGGGCGCGAGAAGAAGTGAGATGCTCCGAGCGCTTGTCACCGACATCGATCTTGAAGCCGGCGTCGTCGGCATCCACGAAAAGAAGCGTGTGAAAGGCAAGCGATCGACGCGCACTGCCCCAATAACGCCAAAGCTGACCGAAGTGCTCCGGGATTGGCTGTCCATCCGGCCGAAAGCTGCCCATCTTTTCTGTCAGGCCGAACGAGTAACGCGAAGCAAAACGAGGCGTGACGGGCCAACGGCGTTGACTACGAACGAGGCCCACGACCATTTCAGGCGAACCCTTGCCGACTCAAAATGGAAGGTGCTCCGCGGTTATCACGTTCTTCGGCACTCATTCATCTCGGCCTTGGCGAGCGAAGGCGTTGACCAGCGGGTAATAGACGAAGTGGTTGGGCACCAGTCCGAAGAGCAAAGGAAACGCTATCGCCACCTTTACCCCGGCGTCATGCGGGAAGCAATTAAGCGGGTGTTTGGCTAGCTGCGTAGTTCTTACGATTCGACGTCAAAAACGCGGTTATGAACTCCGGTCGTCCCCGCGTAACAGATGCGTTGTAACTGGTGGGACATCAGTCAGTTGCGACAATCTGTCGCCACCAAAGTGAAAACGCATAGTATTCCTGGACCAGATTCAACCAAAACGGCGGCCGCGGCCAGAACTGCGAAAGTGTGAACTCAACCATGCTTCCCGTCCAAATCTCGTCCTCCGTTTGGCGCGTCACGATTGGACGCTTGCAGGATGACTTTCGCGACGCAGCCAAGGAATATCCAAAACTGCGCCACGCGATTGTGCAAGCGCTTGACGATGAGAGAACCCTGCCTCCAGGTCTTGAGAGCGAAATGAGGGTTGCTGGTGGTTGGAGCATGGGAGAAATGCGGGCGCGATGGGAATTCTCGGGTGAGATCGAGAAATCAGCCTCCTTGCTGAACTGGCTTAAGTTGAACAGCCCGGAAAAACTCGGATACCTTTTTGGCGATCCGATGGGCCGTCAACAATTTGAACACCTTGCGGAACGAAGTTGGCTCACGCTTCCAGGATCGACGGAAGGAAAGAACCAAGCCTATCCGCAACCCCGCCCGGTTGAACGATGGATGGCGTTCGTATACCAACAGCTCGACCACTCTCCGAGCTCTTACCTGTCCGCCGAAGATGTACTCTGGGTGGCTGATTACAATGCTGACGGTCAGCTTGTCGAGCACCGTTACGACCCTTCCGCCGTCAGGGAAGGGAATATTGTCTCGACAGGCTATCCTGACGCCTGCAGTTTGTCGAACCGAGCGCGGCGGTGGGTCTATACGGCATTGGCGACAGACCCATTTACCGTTTCAGCCGTGGCCATTGACCTGCTGCTTGCTGACCCCGATCCTGAAGGTCCATATCTCGTTTCCATTCAAGAGTTGGATGCGTACCAAAAGAGTCCTGCATTTCAGAATGCCAATTTTCTGGTCGATTACGTCATCTTGGCGAACGGGAAGCGGTTTCCAATCTACCGCCGTGACTGCAAAGCAGTTCCAGGAACCACACCATCTATCTGTCCGTCCGCCGACCCAAAACCGCCTGTTCGACTGCGGCCGGATGGAGAAATGATGGCATTGATGGACAAGCGATTCCGGGATCTGCACCTTGTCGGAGACGGAGAGACGATCCATTGGATTGGCCGCCAGGCCACAGTCGAAACAACATGTATTTGCGGCTTGTCCGTTTCTTCGATAGCCAGCTCAGGTGGCGAGGCCGTGGGAAAAGTTGTGCAACCTGTTGCTCGGGGCACCACAATGTCGCATGGAAAACCGCAAAAAGGATCTTGTGCATCATTCGGCCTCCTGTGGTTGACCGACCTGCATTTTGGCCAGTCTGCTCAAACCCGTTTGTGGCCAATTTGGGAGGATGCGTTTTTCACAGATCTTGAGCACCTTCATGAACAATCCGGTCCATGGGATGCGATCTTGTTCACTGGTGACCTGGTCTTCTCGGGCAAAAAAGAAGAGTTTAATGGCTTGACGGATGTGATGACTCGACTGCGCGATATGATCGCTTCCAAACAATCAACACTGCCTTGCTTTCTGTCCGTCCCCGGTAATCACGACCTCCAACGTCCGGTCAGCAGCTCATCCGCCGCTTCCGCACTCCGCCACTATTGGGATGATGAAATCACAATGGCAGCGTTCTGGGACAATTCCACGTCAGACTACCGGGATTTTATCAAGTCTGTCTTTGCGCCATATTCTGACTGGAGCTCTACGAACATATTTAGGGCACAAGACATTCAGCGTGGAATCCTACCGGGAGATTTCGCCACAACGATCGAAAGTGACCACGCCAAGTTGGGGATCGTCGGCCTTAATACGACATACCTTCAACTTGACGGAAGCGACTATCAAGGTCGCCTGGATGTCGACCTGCGTCAACTCCAAAGCGTCTGCCATGGCAATGTCGCCGCGTGGGCAAAACAGCACCACGCATGCATCCTCCTTACCCATCATCCAATTTCTTGGCTCGCCAAGGACGTGCAAAACACCTTTCTTGGTGGCATTTATCCATCAAATCGCTTTGCGGGCCATTTTTTTGGTCACATGCACGAAAGGACTGACACCACCGTCGCCTACGGCGGCGCCTTACCGCGGCATCATTTTCAAGGCTGTTCGCTCTTTGGTTTGGAACGATTTGGTGAAGCATTCACAAGCGAAAGGCCTAAGTTTGGATACGCCGTTTGTCGGATTGAACTTGATCACGAGCAGGGGTCACTTTTTTTCTGGCCAAGAGAAGCGAGAAAGCAACAAAGCGGCGATCTTCGGCTAGTTCCTGACACTGCAGCGACTTTAGTTCGCGGAACTGATTACTATGGTCCGCTCCGGTTTTCTCTTAATCAGTCGTGCGATAAAGCCACTACAGTCACAAAACAGCAAGGGCTTGATGATTCAATTCGTCCCGCGGAAAGTGCACTAATAGATCCAGTTGAGATCCGGCGCACAGCGCAAATAGCCATCGACCAGACCTTGAAGGAACTCGAGGACCGACGCAGCCTCCTTCCGCCAGCGGATTATCTACGCGAAATTGGAAAGATCAGTGCAGACCTTGCGAATCTCGGCGAACGACGCAAGGCTTGGCAGATTTTAAGGGGACCATTCGACCGCGAAAGGCGTTTGCTGCTCAGAGACGAACGCGTCACACTCGGCCTTCAACTCGTCGAGTATCAAGTTGAAGATAAGAATCCCGAAATGGCGGTCCGCGTCCTTAATGAACTACTAACGGAGGCTGATGAACTGCCTAGCTCGGATCCAAACAAGGCCCGATTCTGGCAGCTACAGGCACGTTGTGCGGCCGCGCTCTCTGCATACCTAGATGCGGTGAAGGCGCTAAACCGTGCGATCGAAGTCACCTCCGATCCTCAGGCGATCATTCATTTACAGGCGGAGCTTGCGGAATTGCACTTACTCAACGGCAACTTGGAGCAGGCTCTGATTACAGCTGAGAGCGAGTCGAATGTCCATGATTGATACACTCGATCCCCGCCTTCGGAAGCAACTGGTCGCATTCCGATGCGCGGCGATGCAAGGTCAGCTTGCGGCTATCACTGATCCACTTCAACAAATTGCCACGCGCGAATTTCAAGCTGGACGTCACGATGCTGCCATGGCTTTTGCCATGCTGTTTGCGGAGCTCTTGCATCTCAACGGTCAGGACGTTGAATGTGCTGATTTCTTTGAAACGACCATTGTTCCCAACATCGCTCATGTTTCAAAAGAAGCAGCAATCATTGCCGATTACAACAGAGCACACGTAGATATGGCTCTCCTCCGCCCGATGCCATACTTTTCTTCGCTGCAAGAGAAATGCCGCGAGATTGGTTTGGAGCTGACCGATGTGCGCAGTTTGTTTTACGCAAGTGAAGATGCTCTTCGCGGAAAGCACTATGACGCCCTGCCTGCCTTTTGGCGTGAATTTGTGCGAACCCATCGGCTTGGCTGTTGGCACGTGTCTATTCAGGCAGCCGTTCGATTGGCCCGCGAGTACTTGCAAATCGAAGCGCCCCACGACGCGGCCTGGTATGCCCTCTATGGGCAGGATGAGAAGGTTGCGCGCGAGGCCGCTCAGACATTATTAAAGCGGCGTGATGCGTTGGCCGTTCGCCAAACGCTCAAGAATCTGCTGCTCAACGGTAATCTTTGCCGTCACTTTTCGATTGCCTGCGAAATATTGGCAACTGTCGCAGATGGAATTCCCGATGACCTCGTTGACGAAATTGCCACGTGGCTCCTGCCTCGTTGCTCGGTAACCGAAGACCCCCGACCAGGTACGGGACCGGTTTCGATTGCTTGGAAAGCACTTGAAAAAATTGGCGCTCGGCTTTGTGGGAAAGTTGCAAAGCAAGCAATCCAAATCGCTGTCACACATCCAAGGTGGAACGAACCCGTAAATCAACCCACCCAAATCATTGTTGAGAGAGAGGATATCGTTGATGCTGTGACATGTTTGGTTGAGGCGCTTCCGGTCGATGACCTCGCCTCGCTTGCGTCGCATGCAATTCCGCTCGCTACAGATCGCATGCTCAACCATGATTATCACCATGTCGTAGACCTGCTTTGCACCATTGCCCAACGAGGAGATACCCAGCTCAGGACCAGGATGGGCGACCAGCTATTTATCGAGGGCAAGCCCCGTGCCTATCTGCTCGGCCAGGTCGCGAATCTATTTGGCAAGGACTTCTTGCCGCCGGAAAGGCTAGCCGGTGCTGCTGATCAAGTTGTTGACCTGATCGGATTGCAAGTGCAGCGACTTGACGCAGGCCAAAACGAGAAGGAATACCCTGGCCATACACCGAAGTTCACCGCCCAATTGAACGGTGGGACAATTGTCGTCAACCTGCCGACTGGCATCGAGCTGGAGGCTATTGCACGCAACCGAGCCAAGCTGGGACCGGAGAAAATTGGTAACATTGTTCACGCGATTCTTCACTCGATTCAAGATCGCGAGAATTTCCTTGTAAATAAGTGTGGCTTGATCGAAGGACTAGCGAGTTTCGCGGATTGCCTGACCGACACGCTTATTAGTGACGTTTTTTCGGTGCTCAAACCGCTGGCAGATGGTGCAATCCTAGAGCCGACTATCATTCCGCCGGCTGCAGCCGCGGATAATCGGCTGAGCCGTTTTACTGGCCACATGGGGTCGCCTTCCGACGTGCGAGGTAAGGCGCTTGTCACCTTGGCGCAAATTGAAAGGGCTCACCCGACAGCCTTTGGAAGTCGGTTCAAAGGCCTTCTGCAAGAGGCTTTGACTGACCTCGATGCCGATGTTCGGCGCAGAGCATTCATTGCGGCGCAATTAGTGCCAAAGCTGTCAGAGAATGCCGTCATGGCCGTGCTTCAAGGCCTTCGGGATCAGGATCCAAATTCGGGGGCTGCGGCATTCTATGTCCTCACGCATCAAGGCAAGCTCCGCCTTAGACGACCGCAATGGTCGCTGTTCCTGAACGCCGTAAAGATGGCGATGCACAACTCGTCCAAAACCCTGCGGGCGGCGGCGGCGGCAGCACTTCTTCGCCTGTCGCCAATGGCGCCAACCGAGTCAATCAAATCAAGAGTCCGCGAGTTGGAGGCTGTGGTTCTTGCCGACTTTTCATTCGCTGTACGGAGTGCATTGACGAAGTCCAACGAGCTATGACCCTCTTGTCCTGGATCCCGATCACCCTGTTTCTAAAAATCGGCATTCTGGCCCCTCACTGCCTAAACCCGAATACCGGAGCTTCCTTTTCACTTTCCTGGCGGATTTGTTCTCCGGTCTTCAGCACCTCCGCCAAGAATGGATACACTTGCTCGGGGCATCGTGCGGCCAGCTTCTGCAGGGTTTCAATCAGCGTATCCGGTTCATGAGGCTTCCAGAGTCCATCGAGGATCGCCCGCATCCCAAGAGCCATCAGCGACTCGGCGCAAAGTTCGAGTGTCATGGGCTCGCCAGCGAGCTGTTCCCCGAGGTCTTGAAACGCCCTCAGCCGTTTGAGCGTATCGCGGCTGATATTGATTCGTGGCATTTTGCCCCCCTAAGCACCTTCTGGCTTACGGTGATGAAGTAACAGTCTTTCCGCACAATCAACACCCCCGAATTATTCCATTCCTTGGTCAAGCGACCATCCCCGCGCGGCCAGGATGGCTCGACCCTCTGTCAACTCCTGGGACGTGAGCAATTTCTGACTCATCCCCTCTTCCGTCTTCATCAAGAGGACAATCCCGACTCGGCCATCATGGATAAAGTGGCCTTTTCGCTCAATTTCTCCGATGACCGCCAAAACGCCCTGATCGTAAAGCGGCCCACGTTCGCCGCCCTTCAAGGCGACATTTTTCAGATTCAGCAGCAGCGGATCATGCGCTGGGTTCAATTGGCTTTGCATTGCGGCACAGGCTCCAAGGACGGCTGGCAGAAAACTACCTTGCATCATTTTTCTGCCGCGCGCCTTGTCTGTCAACCCCCGGATTTGGCAACACTGGCTCAGGCCGCCACAAGACGCCAACCACTTTTCATGGCGTCGATATTGAATCATCCAGCCCCAACTCCCGAAGCGCCACCTTGGTTTCCTCGATCTTTTGCTTGGAGACCGCACCATCCGCCGACAATTCAAACCGCACGGAGAGCTTCAATCCCTTGCTCGCGGCGAACTTCGCCAGCACTTTCGTGTAGAAATTCATCCACTTCTGCGGCGGGATCTCGCCTTCCCAACGCAACCCTTTTGATGGGGGCGGCGGCGGTGGTGGGGGAGGCACCGTTGTGCCCTTGGATACGATGACGTTGGCCGTGCCCCGGACGTCACCTGCCGCTGCCGTCACCAGAAAACTGCCCTCGTCTTGCTCCGCAAGAAACACGCCATTTTTTTCGATGGTGCCGCCCGTGGCGCTCCAGGTCACTTTGCCGGCATCGAAGTCTCGGCCGTGCTGGTCCTGCCCTTTCGCCGTGAAAGTTTGTTTCTTGCCCGGCACCACGACCACCTCGACAGGTGCCACAACTAGCGTCGCCATGCGTGGCGGCTCGATGTGTTTCTTGGCCTCGTCGGCGGTGATGACGAACATTTCGTCGGAGATTTCGACGTCGGCGGGGTTAAGGCTGGTGCCGAAATGGAACGGCTTGTAGCGCCCTCCCTTGCCCTTGCCAACGTAAGCCAAGACGCTGTTTTCCACGCCGCGGGCGATTGTCTCCTTAACACTGTCAGCGTTCGTCAACCGCGGGAAAGTCGGCGAAGCGAAGAAGGCTTCACGCACCGCCTTCGTGGTCCATTCTGCGAACGCGGGCCAGTGACGCACCAGAAATGTTGGACTTACGCCGGGCTCCACGTCGCCGTCATTGCGAAGCCGTGTGAGGACGAAGGTTACTAGGTCGTTTGCGGAACTGGAATGGACCAGGCCGAGGTCTTTGTGCTGAAGCGTGTTGTCTTTGCCCAAAAGCACAACATGCTTGTACGTTCGCCAGACGCATTCCTTGAGATCGCGGTGGGCTTTTTTGGCGCTTTCCGTCAGCTGCCGCTTTTGGCTGTCGTCGAGCCTGAGCTGGTCTGCCTCGTCCTCGATGTCCTTCCAGGCCAGCAGCTTGCGGGCTTCGTCATTGAGGGCATCTGCACCGTCAGGCACGCACCAAATGATGGCGCTTTTGAAAGTTCGCCCCGATGAGCCGTATTCCCTGGTAACGGTCTCCATGAATTGAAGGCTCTTTTTTTCATCCTCCATCGACCGCTCCGGCGCCAAGACCACGAAGGTCAACAGCGGCTGATTGGGCACTTGGATACTTTTTTCGGGAAAATAGGTGCGATCAACTCCTGTGCCTTGAGAGAAGATTCTCTGCACTTCGGCGCGGACGCACTCCTCAATTTTTGAAGGTTGGATGGTGGCGCGACGGTCGGCAAGAAGTTTGTTCAAGTTAGGGGACAGGCTAAACCGATAGCGGTTCCGCTCGGCGGTCAGGTAGTACGACGACGCCGACAGCGTTTCCAAAACGGTATCGACGTTGCCAACGTCCAGCTCCGGCTCCGCCACGGCCAGGCGAATCTCCGGCACGGTGGCCTCGGCCTTGGCTTGCCCACCATTGGACTCGAAGAAAATCACCGTGGCGACCTTGCGGTGCAATCGAGCCTTTTTGATCACATCCTCGGCTTCCTTATCCAATCGGACGGCATGGGACTCCTTTTTGCCGCAAATGTCCGTGGTCACCGCACCCTCCAACCTTGATTCCCCAAGCTGCTCGAAGGCTGCTGACCGGAAGAGCGAGTCGTCCAGCGGGGCAGTGCCCAACCCGACAAGTGCATCGCGGTGCGCGCCCTTGAACCCATCCGAGTAGGCGCGAGATACCCAAAGCGCTAAAAGACGGAGGATACCACGAGTCTGCTGGAAGCGCGGCAACGCCTGCCACTTCCGCTCGAAAACCGACAGCGTCATCGGGTGGAAAGGATACGCGGCCTCAAAAACTTCCGCCGCTTGGTCAACCGGGAACCAGCTGGGCACTTGCTGGCGGTGGCTAACCACCCACTCGGCGTAGGCGGCGACGGTTTTCTTGCCGTCGCTGTCGAGAACGCCATCCCAAACAAAAAGTCGGCGGCGGATGATCTCCGATGCTTCGGCTTCGGCTGACATGATGACGGCCTTGCCCAAGCGGTCGAGGAGTTTCCTGAAACGCTCGTAATCGGCTTGGTCCTCAGCACTCATTTCCAACTCAGACGCTGGAATGGACACCGCCAAGACGACGTTCTTTTGGCCCCGCGCCTCCTCTGACAAGTTGTGCATGAAGCTGTAAATCTGTCCGGCCAAACCGCTTTTGCGGTTTCGACTGACGTAGTTCATCAACTCGTCAATCAAGATCAGGGCCGGTTTGTCTTTGGGAAGGAAATTGCGAATGACATCGCCCGCCGGCGCCTGCATCTGCTGGTCATGCTTGATGACCTCCGCGAAACCCGCTTCCCCGCCGAGCTGAAAAGCGATTTCGCCCCACGGCGTCTTGCGGTTTGGCGTGCCGTCATTGCCGCCGCGACCGGTGATAGAATCAAATTCCGTGCCGACAAAAACGGCTGTGGCGGCCTTGGGCACGGCAGATACCTTGGCATGGTCGAGGATTCCTTGAACGCCTGTCCAGCGCTCTGCGCCTGGCCCTTTGCGAGCGAGGTGATACAGCACCGTGAGGAAGTGAGTCTTGCCGCCGCCAAATTGCGTTGCCAGGTTAAAGACAGCAGAGCTTTCGGTGTGAATGCCGGAAAGACGCCGCACCACCTCGGCGGACAGCGCTGTCAGGTTCCGCGTCAGGTACGTGCGGTCGAAGAATCGCTCCGGCTTTTGGTAGTCGGTTGGCGCCCGGCCGTCGCGGACCTGGTCAAGGTGGATGGCGAACTCGGAAGCATCCAGCGGCTTGCCTTCGCGCAAGTCTTCGCGGGGTGTCACGACACGATACCAGGGTTTTAACGCTGCCACATTTCACCTCTCTGGCTTCAACTCCGCCACGAAGGCCGAAGTGCTGCCAATCTTTTTGGCCAACATTGCAATCCCACGATGTGAACCGTCCACCACCTCAAGGGTTCCTTTTTTGCTCACCTCGGTCTTGGCTATAGCGATGATTATCCTTTGGTCGCCTTGTGGGACAGAATCGTTTTGAAACTCAGGGTACTTTTGGGCAAACTCAGCGAAACTGGCCAGGTGGCCATTTACGCGGTCCAAATCAGCTTGCATCGCGGGATTGATCCCGCAGGAATAAAGCGAGTCTAGTGTCACTTCTGCAAGTACCCAATGCTGAACGCGCTCATGGTGCTTGTTCGCATGTGTCCCGATAGTCCAGGTGAGCGTAGGGTTTACGTCGTCGCGGTCGTCAGCGAATTTGCGCATGCGCTTAAAAAACGTGCGATCTTCACAGGCTAGCAACGCTTGCAACTCGCCCCGGCAATTCGCATATTCGTTTCGGGTGACCTCTGTCTTGACGAAGTGTTCAAGCACTTCGCGCAAGGTCGCTTCCCTTAAGAACGTGTAACCATTGCGTTTCATCAGAACCCCAGACCTTTTTTGCGTGCCAGCACACCGTCAACCCAACGTTTTTCTTCGGTGCCCCCTGGATACAGGGCCGACAACGCCTGCGCCAACCGCCACAAGCGCGTGTCGCGGCCCGCGCCTTCCTCGACTAGGAAGCGTTTGAGCGCTTCGCTCCGGGCGCCGGCGAAGAGCAGCATGGCTTGATGCAGACGATCGAGAACTGTGGCACCGGCCTTAGTGACATTTAAGTCGCGGAAGCTGCTCTCTTCGCTGCCGTCGTTTCCAGGTTCGTCAAACAGAGTCGGTTGTTTGTGCTTCTTGGCACGATTGGTGGGCGTTGTGCCATCGTCCTTGCCGAAGAGATACTTGGCCCGCTCGGAGACTGGCAGAAGGCGGGCTTTGTCGCCCTTGACCGCGACAACGCTGGTCAGCTGGTCTAGGTGGGCACCAAGGCCCTGGGCGATTTTCCGGGCGGCGTCGTATTCGAGCACGTAGCCGCTTACCTTGGCTGCTTTGGCTGTGCCTTCGTCGTCCGCCTCCACTTCGCCTTCGTTGTCCTCGGCGATGGCACCGTTACCCCCCGGCCCGGCGGATAGCGTCCAGAACCACATCGCGGTTAGGCGGGCGTCGGGATCGAAGCCAGTGGCGTCGGCGTCGGCAAAGATCAATGAAAGGGCTTCGTTGGCGACCGCCGCCCAAACCTGTTCGAGGTACTCTTTTAGTGGGACCAGGTCACCGCTCGCCTTTTCAACCCGCGAGTAGCGCGAGAAAATCTCCAAGGCAGGGCCGAGGCATGCGAAGATGGCATCGGCACCGACAATGCCCTCCGAGGCCAGGCGTGGCATCCACTCATGAATGCGCATCGGTAGTTCGCCAAGCACGTCGCGCCAATCACCGATGGAGGACTGACTTCGAGGGCGACAAACGAGGTGGACGGACGATGCGAGGCGGGCCTGGCCTTGCGCCGCGACGCGCGCTTCCATTTCGGTGTCGATGGGCCACGAGGCTGTGATTGTCCATCTAGCATCGACTACGGCTTTGAGAATCGCTTCCCAGCTGGCGGTGGTCTTACTCGCGAATACGATGGCCGCAATGCCATCCGAGCGCAAGATTCGGCGACTGTCGGCGAATGCTTTGGTGAGTTCTCGCTCATAGAACGCAATGGTTTTGTTCGAGTTGCTGAGCTCATGGGGACGGTCTACCACGATTTCGGCATCTTTGGGAACCGCTGCACCTGACAAAAGCCCGCCGTGAACCTGAAGCAGGCTGCGGCGAAGCCAAACGTAGAAGTAATCGGAGAGATATGCATACGGCACTGCATCGTAATACGGTGGGTCGGTGATAACAGCTTCAGCTGCGTCATTCGGAAGGGGGTGGGCAGTAGCAGAAGCCGCTTCGCATTGTCCCTCCCAATTTGCCGACGGGACGTTGGCATCGCACACCTTGCTTACCCACTCGACGGCCCCCGAAAACCCGCCAGTCGATTCGGACAGTACATTTACTTCCGAGAAATCCCAGACCATCGGGATCGCCTGTCGACCGAAGGTTCCGGTGTTTTTTTCTCCAGTTAAATGCCAGCGACAAAGGGACGAACCTGCATCTGTTTGGCGGCTTGCCACGATAGCCAGGCAGGTCTGCACGGCCGCCGCTAAACCGAGGTCTTGGTCCGAAAAAAGGGATGACCCTGCTTCGCAAACGAGCCGAATAAATGTCGTATGCGCAAGAGCCTGGCGTGGCGTGAATAGGTCGCCCCATTTTTCCAGACCGTAAATCATGCCCCAGGTGTGCCGAATACCCCGAATATCGAGCCGTTCTTCCGGCAAGAGACTGAGCAGGCCTTCGCACTTTTCGTTCCTTGTTTTCAGTTCCACACCCGCTCGTTGCACCGCTTGCAAGTCGCGTTCGATCGGTAGCCGATAGAAACGTCCTTGTTGTCCCGCTTGGGTTGTCACTATGCAAATCAGACGCGCGTCCGCCGCGCCCCCATGCCTCTGCTTGAATTGCCGCCGCACTGCGACGACCGGCGTCGTGAAGCCGCATAATGGGCAAGTCGCCGACCCTCGCCGCACGGTCCCCTCGCCGACGTCGTTCACCTTCGCGCTCTCGACTAGCTCGAAATCCACACGCTTTGCGCGCGGGCGAGGCACTAAACGCAGCGCTACCGAGCGGTTTCCTTTTTTGGCCAACCAAAGCGAACGCATCAGTGGCACCTCGGCCCCGCACCCCGGCCCTTCGCAAATGATCGTCCGCGCCCACAAGTACGCAATCGGCGTCGCTCCGTCCGGGTCTTTCGGATAAAATAGCGCCAACTCCTTCTCAGCCTGCTCCTTGATCCACTTCCCCCACTTGCGAACCTCGTCCGCCAATCTCTGTCCATACTTCGGAATGTATTCGAGCACCACCTTGTTAAGCAGCACAGCGACCGGATTCAAATCGCTGGCGAAGGCGTCGGCCCCGACCCGCAGCGCCTCCAGCGGGATCGAGCCGCCGCCAGCAAATGGATCAACAACAAGCGGCCGCGTGCCCGGTTCGCCGCCGAGTGCTTCGTGTGCAGCTTGCGTCAAGGCGCGGGCTGTCTCCAAATACTCGGGAACGGTCGAGTTATCCCAGTTGGCAAAGTCGGCGATGAAGTCGAGCAACGAAAAGCGAAGAATGTTGCAATGAGCCTTATCCTTCGGGTCAAGCGCTTGCCCTGGTTTGGCCAGGAGTTCCCAGCGCTGGCGACTCTCATCAGAACAACTTGCTGAAAGGTTTTGCGTTAGGATCTTGCCCTGGCCGCAGACACGCATTGCGAACTCGGTGATTATCCTCGCGGCGGCATCTCGGAACGATTGCGGGCAAAGTGGATCGGCCGGATCCGGCCAAAGGGCTGCACAGATGACGGCTCGGCAGGCAGCCAACGGACGCCGCGCCCACCATATGTGCAGCGTCGAGATGTGCCCGTGGCGGATCGACTTCTCCCGCCTCGCATGCGCGGAAATACGCTTGATTGGAAGGTCAACCTCGATGAGGCGTTTCGGATAATGCACTCCAGGGTTTGAAATATTCGCGACTGGTTGTTGCGCCGCTTCAGGCGGCGAATTCACGATCTTTTGCTCAAAGAGGGAGGGTGCTGGTTCGGCATGAGCAACCTCAATTCTCTTGGCACCAGTAGCCTGCACCTCTGCACTGCCATTCCCTGACGGAGTTTTTTTCTGTGCCTCTCGTTTATCCGAACTCTTGGAGAACGAAGGGTCGAAGACAACGATCTCCGCATCGACCTCGGACAAGTGCTCCTCGATCATCTTGGAAACGAGACCCCAATCCAAGCCACCATGCCCGCAACCTAGGGCGGGCAGCGCCACCCGCACATTACCGCGCTTAACAATGTAGGCCTTCAGAGCAACTAAACCCGCCGTAATATCTTCATAACGAGACGCATTGCGCCAGTGTCGTTTGGTGGGGAAATTCACAATTGTGACGCCTGTTGAATCATCCCAGATGTGCAGGTGGCCCGGCTGGATTTTGCCAGCCATGCATGCCTTTGCGTAATCGCGATACATCGCGGGGTAGCGCGTTTTGAACGCCAAGGCAACGCCCTTGCCCATCACCCCAACACAGTTGACTGTGTTGACGAGTACCTCAGCTTCAATGCCGAACAGGTCGCCTGATTCAAAACGAAGCATGCCGCTTTCCTTAAGGAGTCGCTTAGCCCGCATCTTGGAACCCAGCTACGATCCTGTCGCGCAGCTCGGTCGCCTTAGCGTCGTTCCACCACTCAGAATGAACAGCCAGTGCGTCGGCTTTTGCAAGAGCGATTAGCATGTCGAGTTCGCGTTCGTCGTCCACTATTTCTACGAGCTGACTTTCATCACGTCCCTTGGCGAGGATGTCTCCGACAAGGTCATGGTAGCAAACGAGCTTGCAAATCAATTTTGCAGAACGGCGCGCCCATTTTTGCACATCCTTGGTGAGAATCCTCTCGATCATGGACAGCCCGAAAAGCGGGTGATCGCGATCCACCTGGTACTTACCACCTCTTGATTTCCAGCGTTTCTTGGGGCCTTTGCCGATGTCATGAAAGTAAGCAGCGAGTTCGACCAGCAATTGGTCGGTCGAATTCAAGGTTGAGTATTCTGGCAACCCACGCAAGCATTCCGCAACGCGCTTTGTATGTGTTCCAAGGTCGTAGGGATGCATCGGATTGTCGATTTTGAGTCCGTCCAGTTCGGCCGTTTCCGGGACGCACCTTATGTCACGCCGCAACGCTGTGAGCATCCGGCCCAACGTGGGAAAACGACAAAAACGTCCCTTGCCCAGCTTCTTGAAAATGCTCGCGATAGTTTCCTCGAATGCCATCTTTGTGAAATAAGGACCGGTCACCAGAGATTGGTCAGGATTCTGAGGATACTTCATGAAGTAGTGCCAGCTGTCGAATCGAATCATGGGAGCTGTCAGCTTGGCTTCCGCATAAATGTCTCGAACGCGGTCCGCAACTGACTCGTTCCATACGACGATGAATGCGACATCTGCCATGTCGACGCGCTTGTGAACGAGAACTTCTGCCATGCGCGCGTGATTCAAGCTATCACTGCCCGCCGTCCATTTCATGCAAGTAATCGCGTCCCAATTCAGCTTTCTTAGGTCTTTCGGCACCGTGTAAAAGTTGGGTGGGTCGTGCGGCCGATTGGCTGCCGCGTCGGTAAATACCACGTGATCCTTCTCAACGACTGCAATGGGAATCGCAAGGTAGATCAGCAGTTGCTGATCCACGTTCTTGGTATTCAGCACGGACAAGAGCATTGACGATCGCTTGCAGAGGTAGAACGGTACATAATCGTGAACAACGCCCCCCGGGCCGCACGGAACCACCATTTTCGAGCGAGTCTGCTGAATCGACGGCGACGCGACGGATCGGCATTGGATGCCGCGCCGCTGCAGTTTCTTGGTGCAAAGCAAGCCATGTTTCAAAGCACTTGGAAGATTATCAATGTGTAAGAACTGGTAAGCATGGCGGTCGCGAAACTCCGGCGGAACGGACATAATGCCCTCCTTTATGCAATCACTGACGAAAGGAGTGCTTTTGCCCCGATTCGATAATGTTCAATTACGGTGACAGATTCCCATCCCAAACGTGCCGGATCCCGAATCGCATGCAGCTCCGGCTTCATCCCGCAGTTGAAGACCACATACAGCCAATAGTCATTCTTGAGCCGGTCCGCCGTTTTGTATTCGTTGCTCGTCAAGGCCACCTCGCCGACACCGGCCCGGCCCTTGACCTCAACAAAGCGCACCGCGATGGCAGTCTTGGGATCTTCTGGATGGGCCTTGCGGGCGATCAGGTCGAACCCCCTGTTATCCTTCTCAACGCTCTCAACTTGCCAGCCCTCCGACTCCAAAAGCGCCGTGACAAATTGGACGGCGATGTGCTCGATCTCCTCGTCCCGCACCATGGCGGCGACTGCCGGTGAAGCCCGTTCCGGGTGCGGCAACACCCAAGCCCGTCCGACATGCCGAATGTCGCCGATGGTGCATTGCCCTTCCTGCTGCAACTCATCGCGCCGCCGTTCTAGCCGGCCGTTGAGTTCGTCGAGTCGATCCTCAGACTGTTTGAGATTGGCCGCGTTGAGCGACAATTGCGGGGCCTTCTCGTATTGTTCTACCAAATCGGCGTGCCGCAGACTTTGCCGGTGGATCATCTCGTTCAGGCTGATCTCGACGTGTCGCGTGATCGTGTCCGTCTCCCGGTGCCGGTCAGCGGCGATCTCCGCCTGAAACGGATTCAGCGCACGTTCTATCAGGACCCGTTCCAGCGTTTGCAGATCTGGCTGACCGGATGCGTCCGGCACGGGCGTGCCTTTTGGTGCGAGCGCCAGATCGAGGAAGATCGTCGGCTGCTTTATGGTTAGAATTCCATCTTGTTCGGTTTGGACCACAAACAGCTTACGGTGCAGATGGTTGCCGCGCCCGTCTTTGACCGATGCGCTGAACACATCCAGCAGGTAGGGCTGTTTGGAATGGAGGTCAAAGAACACGGTGCCGCGCTGCATGTCGTCTTGCGCCCGCTCCAACACTTCCTCACGCACCGCTTCAAATAACGGGTGGCCGGGCGTCACCCATTCGGCGGTGGATTCCTTGGTCAGCAAGGCTTTGTCGAAAACGACCTGCTTGTACTCGCGGCCGAGTTTGCCGAAACGAGGTTCCAATTGCTCGCCAATAGGCCAAAGCGTGCGGGGCACCCGGCCCACACGGTAGACGTGGGCGCTGGCCCGCACCTCGGTGGGATGCACCCCCGCCAGTGGCCCGCCCTGGCAGAAGAAATCCTCGATGATTTCCGGCACCAGGCGCCGCTCACGCGCCTCCGCCGATTTGCCGATGAGTGCGCCAAGGTTCAGCTCGCGTTTGGCCAACCCTTCCAAGGTGGAGTGGGTGATACGGCGGAACCGATCCTTATCCACTTGCTCGACGATCCGGCTCTTGATGACTTCCTCGGTCAGGTTGCGGGCGTACATGTCGCGCACCATGCGTTCCAGCTGGTTGGCGGGAAAAACGTCGCCCAGCACGTTGAATACTTTGCCAGTTCGCAGAGGGTCAAGGTCTTCCTCGATGGCCTTGATTCGCTCGAACAGCTTTTGGAGAACCCGGCCTTCGCGGGTCGCCGGCGAGACGAAGTTGAGGATCAGGCAGTCCTTTTCCTGGCCGTAGCGATGGATGCGGCCCATGCGTTGTTCCAGCCGCACGGGATTCCACGGGATGTCATAATTGATCATCAACCAGCAAAACTGAAGATTGATGCCTTCGCCAGCTGCCTCCGTGGCCACCATCACCTGACAATCTTCGCGGAATTCGCGTTCGGCGAAGATTCGCGTACCCGGCGAGTCGCGGTCGCCGATCTTCATGCCGCCGTGGATCATGGTCACGCTCAGGCCCCACTCGCGCAGTTTGCCAATTGGCCTGCCCGATTTGCCGTCCCCGGCAAGATAGTCGAGCGTGTCCTTGTGCTCGGTGAAAAGGAGCAGTTTGATCGTGCCGTCCTTGAAAATGCCTTGCTGGGCGAGAACGTCCCTCAACTTGGCAAGTTTTGGTTGTTCGTCTTCGCGCTTTTCCAGTTGGCGGGCGTGGTCGATGAGTCTGGTCAGTTGCAGGATTTCTTCTCGTAGTGCGGCGGGATCAACCGAAGCGACGACCTCTTCCAGCTGATCCATGATCTTCTGCTGCTCATCTTCAGGAAGGTCGTCGTAATCTTCGGGCACACGCTTGAGCATCTGTTCTTGCCGGTAACCCTCGGGGTCGGCCAGGATTTTCTCCCG